>CAIYET010000848.1 GCA_903925285.1 Candidatus Hydrogenedentota bacterium
CGCGCCGCGCGCAAGGCTTCCGCGCCGGTGTTGGGTGAACGCTGATGTTGCCGAGTTTCGTGTGTAAGTCCACTGTTTTCAATATTCTGAATTCTGACTCCTGAATTCTGACTGCCTTTTTTAGGATCATATGCACGCCGGAGGAATTACTCGATGACGACACGTTCCCAGACCCCGATCTCTGACGATCCGATTCTATCGGAAATTCGCAAGGCCCGCGACGAGATGGCCCGCGAGGCCAATTATGATTTGCACACGCTTTGCGAACGACTTCGCGAAGCCGAGCGCCAGCACCCGGAGCGTCTCCTCAAAACGCCGGTGAAATAATACAATTCGCTCGCACGGACTTCATCGAAAAGATTCCTTGTTCAATTCGTATTTCTTCATGCGCTCGTATAGCGCGCGGCGCGAGATGCCCAGGGCGTGGCAGGTGCTGTTGATCTCGCCATGTTGATCGCGCAACGCCGCCTCGATGACGGAACGTTCCGTGCGCTCCATATCGTCGCGCAACCGTCCGGCCGTCGCGGGTAGCGACAGCAGCCGTGTACCCGACAGGCTTTCGTCTGGCTCGAACGTACCGCACACGCCGTCGTGCGCGGTAATCAGCAGCCGCTCGACGACGTTGCGCAACTCGCGTACGTTGCCCGGCCAATGGTGGTGCAACATGTCGTCGAGCGTTTCATCCGGTACGCGCGGGATTTCCATTCCATAACGCACCGTGGCTTGCTTGAGAAAGTGCGAGGCCAGCAGGGGCAGGTCTTCGATACGGTCGCGCAACGGCGGCACGGCCAGCGTCAACACCACGATCCGGTGATAGAAGTCCTCGCGCATCCGTCCCTGTCGCGCGTGCTCGGCCAAGTCCACCTTGCTCGTCGCCAGCAGCCGAATATCCACGTGGCGCGGTACATCGCGTCCCAACGGTTGGACCAGCCCGTCTTCGATGACCCGCAGCAACTGCATCTGCGCCCGTTCGGAAATGCTCTCGATTTCATCCAACAGCAACGTCCCGCCCGACGCCGTGACCAGTTTCCCGTCGCGCTCGGCGTCCGCGCCCGTAAACGCGCCGCGCGCGTGGCCGAACAGTTCGCTTTCGAGCATCGTTTCGGGCAGGCCGCCGGCGTTGACCGGTACGAACGGTTTGCCGCTGCGCGCGCTCTGGTGGTGAATGGCCCGCGCGACGAGTTCCTTGCCCACGCCCGTCTCTCCGAAGATGAGCACCGGCGCGTCCGCGCGTGCCACGGCCTCGATCTGCGCGTACAAGTCCCGCATCGCACGGCTGCGGCCCACCATGCCGAAACGCCCATTTTCCTCGGGCGACAGCATGGCCAAACGCCGCCGGAGTTCCTCGCTCTCGCGGCGCAGCACGCGGCGTTCGACCGCCCGCGCCACGCTGGCCAGCAATACGTCGTCCTCGAACGGTTTCTCGACGAAATCATACGCGCCCGACTTCAGACACCGTACCGCCATCGAGACGTCGCCGTGTCCCGTGATCATCACGACCGGGCACGCATATCCTTGACGCATGACCTCGGCCAGGAACGTCTCGCCGTCCATCCCCGGCATCTTGACATCCGTCACGATACAATCCATATCGAGCAAGCGCGGATTCGCCAGCGCCGCCTCCGCCGACGCGAACAGCGCCACCTCGTAGCGCCGCAGCTTCAGCATCTGCCCGATCGACATCCGCGCCGCGTCGTCGTCGTCGATGACCGCCACCGAGCCCTTGCCCGTCGGCACGGCCCCGCGTCCGTTGTTTTCCTGCATCGGTTTCTCCCTGTACCGGGTCTATTCTACCCGTTACGCCATTTGCGCTGCACGTCGAGGATGCCGGGGGTACGGACGGACACGGACTTGCTCTTCTTTGCGCGCGAGTCGATATGCTGGGTTCGGCTTCGCGGCACTTGCCCCGCCTGGGCTGAAGTTGTCTTTATCCTAAATTCGGCAGTAGGATCTCTGGGGATTCGTAGAAAGTGTGGACGTAGTGGACTTTGTGGACGAAGTGGACGCAAATGGGACTCACCACCGGCGCGGAAGCCTTGCGCGCGGCGCACTGGGTGAATCCTATTCTCGTCCACTTCGTCCACAAAGTCCACTATGTCCACACTTTCGATGAGCGCCCATGGACTCCAACTGCCTTTTTTAGGTTTATCTATGCCGGTAATAATCGATCACGGCAGGAAGATCGACGAAAGGTAACGGAACTAACAGCGTCGCCGCGAATAGCAGCATCGCCATCAGAGCAACGACATGAGCCGGCAATGCGGCATTGGCCGGATGGAAAGCCGACGCCGCAACCACCGCCGATTTGTGCATGGCAAGTATCCCATTCAGCAAGAGCACAGCGGTGAATACGCCTATGCCCCACGCGATGGCCATGAACGCCACGTTTTTTCGCTCGATACGGCGATTCCGGTTGGCGATGAGGAGGCTCACTGCGCCGTAGAGAAGAATTACGGCAACCAGAACCAGTATCAAGGGGACTGGCGCGGGGTCGTTCATTCCGAAGACGAAGTGGCCGAGCGCCATACCTGCTACGAGGAGAAGCGCGACGTAGAAGAAGGGAATGGCGTACCACATGCAAATCCAACTGCCGACCCCACAGCCAGCGGCAACAGTAAAGGTTCCCCCCAAGGTTGTTTCCCATCGCCCGGTTAGAGGAAACACAAAGTGCGAGAGGGCAAAGGCCACGGGAAACGCGCAAACGAGCATGAGTGCGAGTGTTCCGGCAAGGGGCAGGAGCACGCCGTGCGCAAGGCGGACTGAACGCACCGGATACACGAAGAGGAAAGGGGAACCGCGCAGGGATTCCACATAGTCGCGTGCCACGGTGTACAGGCTCCAACCTACCGCCGCCGCCGCGATGACAAGAAAAAAGAAGTTCGGGAGTGGCTCCGTCACCGCTTGATGCCCGTAGAAAAGCGCAGGCAGTTGCGGCAAGAACCCAAACGGCATGCAACACACCGTGCCCACCAGAACAATCCTGAACCGTTTGCGCCATGAGTACCACAGGAGAGCCGATTCGGCACTCTTGAACGGTCGTGTTCTGAAGGAACGTATGCTGAACGTATCCAAGAGCCATGGCACAATGCTTTCCTTGCGTTGACACCGAAATCCGGCGACGCCCGCGTGTGAAATTCCATACGCCACCGGTAGCGCCGTCGCACACAAGACCATTCCGAGATGCCTGTAGTTTTCGGAAATCGACAACAGGATCCCGCCCCCGCCGACCACGGCGAGACAAATCGCGCCCAAGCCTTGGACCACTTCATTGCGGAGGCCCGCCAAGAGCCAAAATGCCTGCAGCGACGTTACGCCAATGATGCAGTATACCGGGAACATCCAGAGCGTGAATTGTTCATGGCCGGGCGATCCGAATGTTAGCGTCTTGTCGAAGCCGATCAAAGGGATTGCGTCGAGCATTCCGAATGTCACCTTATCGCCGAAGCAGAAGAAGTGGAGAATGGTTTCGCAGCCGGACAGCAACGCAACGACGAGGGCCGTATAGACAAAGAAGCTCGACGCAACAAGACTGGTTCGCGCCGGCATATTAAGCAGATAACCCCCAGGATTGAGAGACACGAGCTGCCCATCCAGGTACCATACGATCATGCACGAAGCCAACCCGGCTGTCATGTATCCGCTAAAGAGCAGATTCAGACCTGCCGCCATTGCAAGGTGCTCGGGCGTCCTCGCGAACAGCCATGCTCCCGTGCGAATCAGAAACGTGGCTGCGATGCAGCACGCCGCTATTCCCGCCACAGTCGAACGAGATCTCAGCCAATGGTAGTAGAACAAGCCGGTAAGGGGCGAGCGCATAGTCGAAACCTCCTCTCCAGTCTAACGATGACGGTAATGGTCGATGAGCGCGGGGAGATGTATGAATGGCAACGCTGCGAACAGTGCCGTTGTGTATAGCAGCGCAAGCGCGGCAATGGGAATGACGTGTGGCGTAGCGTTTTCGGCGATCTTGTGTATGACGGGAACGGAACTCGGAGGCGGCAAGAGTACTGCCGGATCGGCATGCAATTGCATGGCAACGATCTGCGCGGCGAACAGGCCGAGGCTCCATGCGATAAGCATGGCTATGACGCTCCTGCGTTCCAGGTAGCGCTTGTGCCAGCCGAAGACGAGGCTTCCCGCGCTCAAGACGAGCAGCGATATGTCGAAAGCCCAGACATATGTCGATGGTTCCCTTATCCCCAGCAAGAAGTAACACAAGAGCGCACTTATAGCAGTTAGTATCACAAGAGGGATTAGGAAGAAGCCGTAGCACATACCAATCCAGGGTACCGCCATACATGCGCCGATGACCGCAAATGACTCGATCGAGAGAACCTTGTTCCAGATGTGCGGCGGGGGGAGAAAGTGCGAGACGACAAATACGCAAGGCGCCGCTAAGGCAAAAATCAGAACAAGTGTTGCTGCAAGAGGAAGCAGTAGTCCACGTGCGATGCAAGCGGATCGGGCCGGCTGAACAATGAGAAACGAGGTACCACGTGTGATTTCAAAGACGTTCTGTCCCACAGTGCATGCCCCGGTCACTGCGAGAAGGTAGACAAGCACGGCAGGACAGAAGTGCCAAAACGGTATTGGCTTCGGAGGGGGTGTACCGTACTTGTGCAGGAGAAAGCCGAGCAACAGAGCAGGCGGCCCGCCACACGCGAATCCAATGATAATGGGACGGCAGTATCTGCGCCATACATACCACGAGAGGGCCGATTCGGCCGTTTCGAAAGGCGTCGTTCGGAATACACCTGCGCTGAACTTTTCCGTGAGCCACGGCGTGATGCTCTGCCAGCGGCTAGAGCGAAATCCGGCGATGCCGACGTATGAGACTCCGTAAGAGATGGGAATCAACGCGAAACACAGCACCATGCCTAACGGCGCATATTTCCCGGACGCGAATAGGATGAGCGAAGCGACGCCTGCGCCCCAAACGCAGATCCCGAACACGCCAATAAGGATTTCGTTGGCAATGCCCACCAGCACCAAGGTGCTCTGAATCCACAAGACGACACTGACGCATATCAGCGGGAATTTGCGGAGCAAGGCTTCGTCTACGAGGTAGCCGTGACCAAAGAGATGAGCATGGATGGCTGCTATCCCGCACGACATGATTGCAGCTACGAGAACCGTATAGAGCATGAAACTCTTGGCCAAGAGACTCGTCCGCACGGGCATCGTCGTGAGATAGCGGCTCGATCGATAGGATATCGAATCACCCTCAGTCTCGATAAGTCCAAACAATATGGCGCCCACGGCGATGATCAGGCAGCCGTCGATTGCCAAACTGAGATCGGGTATCAATACAACACTGGACGCTTCAAAATGAGCGCCGAATAGAACGACTGTTGCGTGAAAAATGCTCGGTATTGCTATGCACGCGGCCACTAAGCACAGTACGGCAAGGCGCGTCCGCAGCCAAGTGAAGTACATGAGGCCAAACAGAGGCGAGCGCATGAATCAGGCCTCCTTGGCAGACATCGCGTGTTTTGCGCGGTTTCCTCTCACGCGGGCGACGAAGATCTCTTCGAGCGACGGTTCACCTTCTTCTACAATCGAGCCGCCGAGTTGGCGCGCGGCGTGGCGTCCAATCTCTGCTTCGCCTTGGCAGAGGAAGGTCCATTCGTTGCCGGTGCCTTCGCTGGACAGTGCGCCGTCGAAGACGGGTGCGCGCTCGTAGGGTTTGGGGAACTGCACGGTGAAGAGGCGGTAATCCTGCTTGATCTCCGTGAGCGGGGCCGACGCAACGATCCGGCCTTCGTGAAGAAATGCGACGTGGTCGGCGACGCACTCGACTTCGTCGAGCAAGTGCGACGAGAACAGCACGGTACGCCCCTCGTCTGCCGCGGTGCGAATCACGGCGCTGAGGATGTCGCGCCGGACGACGGCATCGAGTCCCGAAGACGGTTCGTCGAGTACCAGCAGTTCGGGGCGGTGCGACAGGGCCAGCAACAGCCCCATCTGTGCCCGCTGTCCGCGGCTCAAATCCCGAACGCGCACGGCCGGATCCAGGTCGAAGGTCTGGCGTAGTTCCTCGGCATACGCGGCGTCCCAATCCGGGTAGAACGCCTGTGTGAACAGGATCAACTCGCGCACGCGCATCCAGGGCGGCAGATCGCGGTTTTCCGACAGATAGCCGATCCGTGCGAGCACGCCTTCGGGATCTTTGACCGGGTCCATGCCGAACGCGCGTACCGAACCCGATTGCGCCTTGAATAGGCCGAGGATGTGTTTGATTAAGGTCGTCTTTCCGGCCCCGTTCTCGCCCACGAGGCCGAATACGACGCCGCGTGGGATTTCGAGCGAGACGCGGTCGAGCGCCACCTTGCGCCGGAACTTCCGCGACAAGTCTTCGATAACCACGGGCTTTTCGTTGCTGCGTCCATTCTTATCCATTGCCGACCTCCTTCTTGTCTTCCGAAATCATTCCGCGGTGCTTTCGCATCAATGCCTCGATCTCCTCGAAATCGAAACCCAAATGGGCTGCCTCGGTAAGAAGCGCCTGGACGCGTTCCGATACCATGCGCGTCCGTTCCCGTAGTGCGAGCGGCGAACCCCGATTCGTCACCTGCGTGCCCATGCCGCGACGCGACGTCACGATCCCGGCCTGTTCGAGTTCGCGATACGCACGCGCCACCGTGTTCGGATTGATTAGCAATTGTTCGGCGAGCGCCCGGATTGTCGGCAATTCCGCCCCGACTGGCAACCGCCCCGATGCCACTAGCTGCGTGATCTGCGTGACAAGCTGGACGTAGATCGGAACGCCGCTTCGCAATGCAATGTGCAACCGCATGCGTTCCTGCCCTCCCATTCGCGACGTTGTATCAAAACAGTCTTGTATTAACATTTTAATACAAGCGCCCCGTTTTGTCAAGCGCCACGGGAGGCATTTGCGAAATGGCCTCGATGGGCATGGATGCAGGCACAGACCAACACGGACGGACACGGACGGACACGGACAGTGTCGCTGCGCGCCTGGGAGCGGGAGCCTAATCTTCAATCCTCAATCTTCAATCCTCAATCTTCAATGTCCCCTTCGCAGGTGAAACCTATGGGCGGCGTGCGGGGTCGAAAGGTCGAGTCTCGATTGGGACAAGGGGCGGCATTGGTATGCCTTCGCCTCCAATTCGGGTTTAGGTGTGTTTGGGCTAGTCATGACGAAAGGGTACGAACGTGAGCAAGAAAATGGTAAAGATGGCATTGGTAATGGTATTGGCCGTTGTAGTGGCCGGTGGTTGCGCGAGCACGCCCAAGGGCCCGACGGACTTGGAACTCGTCATGCGACAGATTGAGAACTTCAAGATGGCGTTGCTGGCTAAAGACATCGACAAGGTTCTGGCGAGCGTGTCCGAGACTTTCTATCATCCTGAAGTGGGCGACAAAGCGGCCGCGCGCGACATTATGAAACAGGGCATCGACTCTGGGTTCACCGATGGCGGCCTGGTCGATTTGACCAATATGCAGGTCAAGATTGAAAAGGAAACTGCCACGGCCTATCCGATCGTCGCCAGTGCGGCGCCGGGTTCGGTTACCGTCGGCTTGACCCTCAAGAAGGAAAAGGCCAAGGACGGCCTGCTTGGCTGGTATATCACCGAGATCAACGTGGAAGGCATCTAATCGCCATCCGAGGATTTGTGCGAGTCCGGCGGCCAATGCTGGTCGCCGGACTTTCCTTTATTAGCCTTGATGCGACATACTTCTAAGGAGTTAGGAGTTAGGAGTTAGGAGTTAGGACGGATTTCGGCGCTGTCGCCATTCTAACTCCTAACTCCTAACTCCTAACAGGCGCGGGTGGCGCCCATTGCGATTTGGACAGGAAATGACGAATGGAAGAGACGTTCGTGGTTCGACTTGAGCGGTTGCGCGAGCGACTGGCGGGCGCGGGATTCGACGCGTTCGTGAGCGTCGCGCCTCCGGACAATCAATATCTGACCGGTTTCCTTGGCAGCACATCCGCGCTCGTCGTCACTGCGGATGTGGCCGAGTTCCTGTGCGATTCGCGCTACACCGAGCAGGCGCTGCAACAGGTGAAGGCGTTCCGCGTATCGGAAGCGGCGGGCAATCTCATCGCGCGGCTGGGTGAGCGGATCGCGGGGATGGGCGTCACGACGGCGGCCTATGATCCGGCCTACTGGACTGTCGCTCAGTCGAACGCGTTGCAGGACGCCTTTTCCGGCACGTTGAAAGCATCCGGCTCGCTCGTCGCGGGTCTGCGCATGCTCAAGTCGCCCGTCGAGATTGAAGCGTTGCGTGCAGCGTCCGAATTGAAGGAGGCCGTGCTTGCGGAAGTGATCGAGGATCTCCACGAAGGCGTGACCGAGGCCGAGGTGGCGGCGCGGCTCGAATACGGGTTCAAGGCGCGCGGCGCGATGGGCGCGGCGTTCGATACGATTGCGCTGTTCGGCGCGCGCACGTCGATGCCGCACGGCAGCCCCGGCGCCACGTGCCTGAAACGGGGCGATATCGTGCTGATCGACCTCGGTTGCCGCCACCGCGGCTATTGCTCCGACTTGACTCGCACCTACGCCTACGGTACGATCCCCGGGGCTTGGTTCGAAGCGGCGTATGAGACGGTTCTCGACGCGCAAGTGGCGGCGGTGCAGGCGGTCCGGCCCGGCGCACGGTGCCGCGATGTGGATGCGGTCGCGCGCGACATGATCCAGTTCAAAGGGTACGGCGCGCATTTCGGACACGGCTTGGGCCATGGTGTTGGCATCGAGATTCACGAGCGCCCGCGCCTGAACCCCGAGTCTGAAGTCGTGCTCGAACCGGGCATGGTCGTGACCGTCGAGCCGGGCGTCTACTTGCCCGGCCAAGGCGGCGTACGTATCGAAGATTTGGTTGTGGTGACGGACAAAGGCTGCGAAGTGCTGACGCGCACTCCGAAAGCGCTAAAGGTGTTGAACGCATGATTTCGGCGACGGATTTTAGAAGCGGGGTGGTGATCGAACTCGATGGCGATCTGATGCAGATTGTCGACTTCCAGCATGTGAAACCGGGCAAGGGCGGCGCCTTTGTCCGAACGAAATTCAAGAACGTCCTGACGGGGCGCGTCATTGAAAAAACGTTCCGGTCGGGCGAAAAATTCGAGGAAGCGCGACTCGAACAACAGGTCTGGCAATACCTGTACCATGATGGCGACCTGTACCATTTTATGCATAAAGAATCGTTCGAGCAGATGGAGGTTGGCGACGATATCGTGGGCGACAAGAGCAAGTGGATCAAAGAAAACACCGATGCCACGCTGATGTTCTACAAAGGCACGTGCATCTCGCTCGAAATACCTTTCTTCGTCGAACTGCTCATTACCCAGTGCGATCCCGGTTTCCAGGGCGACCGTGCTACGGGCGGCTCGAAACCCGCCACGCTCGAAACCGGCGCGGTCGTACAAGTGCCCTTGTTCGTACAGGAAGGAACAGTCATCAAGGTCGACACGCGCACCGCAACGTACATCGAGCGCGTGAACTGAGAGGACGGAGTTGTATCGTGCGCGGCAACAGCCAGAGTGAGACCAACGTTTGCGCCCGCGTGGCGGGCGAACAAGCATTACAACAAGAAGGCGTTTACCGGCTTCGGTCAACGCTGTGCGAGCGCATCGGCGTGCGTCGGCCCTCGGGCGCGGTGGCGTGCGTCGACCGACATGGATGGGTCAACATCGAAGTGGCGATCGTTGCCGGTCGCTACACCAACCTGCGGCAACTCGGCATCGAAGTCCAAGACTCGGTGCGAAATGCCGTTCGGAACGTGACGCGACAGCCATTGGGCCGCGTCAGCGTGCGGATCACCGGCATCAGAATGTAGTCAACTAACGCCGTTCGCGGCGTCGAGAGGTTCAAGACTATGAAACTCGTGCATCGCATTCTCCTGAAACTGTTCGGTCTGCTCATGGTTGGCGGAGGCGCGACCGTTGCCGCGATGTGGTGGGACGCGCCTTTCCGCGCGATGCTCCTGCACCAATTCAGGCTTCACGTGTGGACGCAGTACGGATTTGCGTTCGGACTTATGGCCGTCCTCGCGGGGCTTATCGGACTGTTGCCGAGCGGACGCAGACGCACCCATAACGTCATTTCGTTTCCCGGCGTACACGGCGACGTAACCATCGAACTCGATTCCGTCGAGTCGACCCTCACGCGCATGGTCAACAAAATGCCCGAAGTCAAAAAAATTCGCATCCGCGTCATTCCGGCGGAAGATCGACGAAGGGTGCGCGTCAAGGCCGACGTCCTCGTCTACAAAGGCGCTTCAGCCTCGAGTGCGCGCGAGCTTGCCAATCGTATCACGGACTACCTGACCGACACCGCCGTCAACATGCTCGGCGTCGAAGACGTCACCACGGTGGACCTCAACGTGCGCGGCATCGTCGTGGATGCCCGACCAGTCCCGCTATCGAAAACCGACGCGCGCGCGCCCAAGGCGGATGAGCCTGTCGTCGAGGCGCCGCCAGCGGCCATTGCCGAAGAAACGCCAAGAGCGGAACCCGCGATTCCACCAGTGTGCGAGATCGCGACGCCCGCACCCGCCGTCGATGAAGCGATTGCGATAGCGGAACCCGATCCCGATCCCGATCTGTCCGCGGATACATTGGAAGACACGTGGACCATCCGCGAGCCGCAAGACGCCCCCGTGCCTGTTGCGGCCTTCGTTGAAGACGAAGTGACGGTCGAGGCGGAGCCTATTGCAGAGGCTGCGGAAGCGCCGCCCGCCACGCCGGATGTCGTGTTGCCGCCTCTTTCCGTGCAGCCGGTCGCGACGGATGCAGCGGAACCGGAACCGGAACCGCCCATCGAGATGGGACCCATCGACGGCGAGACGAAAGAAAACACCTCGCAACCCGCGCACGAGTGGACGCCACCGACCGGATTCCGGGCGTGGGACGATACCGACCGTTCGGTGAAACGGCTCGAGGAGTAAAGACGCCATGCTGGCGAAACGTGTTATTCCATGCCTTGACGTGGCCGATGGCCGCGTCGTGAAAGGCGTCAAATTCCTCGGACTTCGCGACGCGGGCGACCCCGTCGAAATCGCCAAGCGTTACGACGACGAAGGGGCCGACGAAATCGTCTTTCTCGATATCCGAGCCTCGACCGACAATCGCGACACGATGCTCGATGTCGTCCGCCGCACTGCCGAGCAAGTGTTCATGCCGCTATGCGTCGGCGGCGGCATCCGCACCATCGAAGATATCCGCCGCCTGCTCGCCGCCGGCGCGGACAAGGTTTCGATCAACACGCCCGCCATCGAAAACCCCGAATTCATCACCGAGTCGTCGCGTCGTTTCGGCGCGCAATGCATCGTCTGCGCGATCGACGCCAAACGCCAGCCCGACGGCAGCTACATCGTCCATAGCCACGGCGGGCGCGACGGCGGACGTCCCACGCCGCTCGAACCGGTCGCGTGGGCCATCGAAGCCGAACAACGCGGCGCGGGTGAAATCCTGCTCACCTGCATGGACTGCGACGGCACCAAAGACGGCTACAACATCCCCCTGACCCGCGCCATCGCCGACGCCGTCGGCATCCCCGTGATCGCCAGCGGCGGAGCCGGCACCCTCGAACACCTCCGTGCCGCACTCGTGGAAGGCCGCGCAGACGCCGCTCTCGCCGCCTCGATCTTCCATTACCAGGAATACACCATCCGCGAAGCCAAGCAATACCTCGCCGAACACGGCGTCCCCGTACGTTGCTGACCGCATAGGCATTGGTTCGACAAAGTATGGGATAGGAGGTTATCCATGTATTTTGAAGAGTGGCAATGGGCTTGGCAGTGGCTTCCACGATGGCTTCTCTGGACGACGGGCATCATTTTCCCTATGTCGATTGTCCTTACGGTGGTTCCCATAATTCTTGTCCCGGCATCCGCATGGTTTATGTGTCCCCTCCTGGCCGTCTTGCTGATTCTTACGAACATTGTCGGCATGAAAACCAACGTGTCCGGCAACGGACTTGAAATGCAATTGAGTTGGTGGCTTCCTATCCTGTGGAAGCGGATCCCAGCCGAAGAGATTCTGTCGCAGCGATTGATCGCGTTCGATAAATGGCCATGTTCGAATGGCTGGGGCTTTACGGGCTCGGTGGAAGGCAAAGCGTGTCGTTGCTACGGGAGTTACTACCCCGATACTCCCGGCAAAGGGGTTATCGTGGAGACCGCACAAGGGCCTTTTCTCGTCGGCACGCGCGATCCCGAAGGCTTGAGCGCGGCCTTAGCCGTCGCAAGAGAAGAGCGCCTCAAGAGAGCTTAATTGCGGCAGTGCGAGCGCCGTTTCGAGTTCCTGCCCGGCAATCAAGAACGACTCACCCATTGTGTGAGTCAATGCGTTCGTGAGTCCAAACTGACGCATGGCAACGAATGAAATGCAGTCCGTTAGCGCCCAGTCCTTATCCGGGCGGTATGAAACTCGTGGACCTTATTGTTGCGGCGAACGAGAATCGCGAGGAAGCACAGACTTGTGCCGATGTAGATGGTATAGGCTGCGGCGAGAAATGTGTTTCCGAAGTGCCATGTCTTTGGGATGGAGACGATGATGCCCGCCGCGACGATCAGAAGTTGAAAGGCCGCAATCGCACGGTACGAGAGGCGGTACGGGGCATCGCCTTGGGGATGGCGGAGATACCATGCGCATGTGGCGAGCAGGGGCAAGAAGCTCGCCCCAAACAGAATCGAATAACCGGGCATGGTCGGCGCGATCCCGTAGATTTCGTGCCAGCCGTCGTAGCAGCCCTGCAATACTGGAATGCACGGAAACCATAGCGGGATGCCGGAGCGGAAGAATGCGCGCGACCAGCTTCCCAATGCCGGCTGGACAGCGTCCGTGGGGCGATTGAACATCCAGAACGCGAGTCCGAAGGCGAGGCCGCCGCCGAGTCCGATGGTCATCTCCCAGTTCTTCCACCAGTCGATTTGTATCGGCGAGTCATCCATGGTCTGCCAATATCCGCCGACGCTGAAGGGTATTGCGAATCCGAGGGCGAGCGTCAGGATCATGGCCACGGCGCGACGGTCGCGTCGGGCGATTTCGTACGCGAGGAAACCGAGCAGCACGCCGACGTTCGGTGCGATGGTCTGAATGGATTCGAGTGCGCGCTGGCAGGTCTTGTATTCGGGGACGTTGTAAACGCCTTCGGAATAGAAGGGTAGAAACAGTTGTGGGAAAACTCGTACGAAGATTGCCGCAGCCACGGCTCCGGCGATACCGCAGGCAATCCGCGTGGCCCAATCCTGAAGGCGCAATGGCCGACGCGGCGCACACCATGCCATGCAACAACCCGCGTTGCCGCCCCAGTGCAGTCCGCATAGGAACAGCATCGCGTAACCGGTCCATGCGGGCACGGCCCGTTCGAGTTCGGGATGATTCAGGCAGTACTTGCCGTTGAGCCACGAGATGTAGACGCCGTAGCCGGTGAGACCGCCGAATGCGATGCCGAACGTGATGGCCGGGATCAACCATGGGCTGGCGTAGGGACGACGTTCGGCGTCGCGGCCCATTCGCGAGAACGCATACCACAACAGCGCCCATCCGAATCCCGCCAGCGCGGCGCCGGTCTCGCCGCCATAGCCCGACGTGCCGCGAATGGCCCAGTAGAACGCGCCCATCAGGCCCGTTATGGCCATTACCAGCACGTAATCCGCGTTTGTCCATAAACGCTGTGGTTGATTCATCTCGATTATCCCTCCGTGTTTCGGTGTCCGTCTACAGAGACTACCAATTCGAGGGACACGATGCCAAGCGGGAAACAGCGCGACATTGGAAACGCCGCGCCACTTTCGGCGATTGCGCTGCATTGATCGCTGGAGTAAGCTGTTGTCATATATTCGTTGAGGCACACCGAGGACCGACGCGATGAATCGATACCGCTTTGTGGTCGTGCTGCTGTGCGCGGGCGTGATCGCGGCGGTGGTGATATTCGGGTTTTCGGTGACAACGAAGCGGCGCCTGGATGTGGCGGTTGCAGGATTGGTGGCCAAAGGGGAGATGCTATTGGGGAACCGCCCGCCCAAATGGGCTGAGGGAGATAGGCAGGACGAGGCAACCGGGCCGCCGGATCCGGGGAAGTCCAGGGATAATGCGACGGCCGCGTACAATTCTTTCTTCGGCGGCCACGAACCCGCGTGGAAAGACCCGTCGTGGATAGATGTAGACAAGGCCATTTGCCGGCATCCGAACACATGGACGGACGCGGAGCGCGCGACGGTTGCGGCATTCATGGGGACGAACCGGGAAGTCATATTGGCGCTTCGTCGTTTGGCGGAGTCTGGCGGACCAGTGTATGAATTGGATTACTCAAATTACAATGCTATTGAGGTGCCGCACCTGATCTATTTCAGGCTTAGCGCGAGGTTGCTTGCGGCGGATGCCGCTTCGCACGCCGGCGATGCCGATTACAGCGAGTCGGCGAGCGACTTCGTCGCGGGGATGAAGCTGGCCGACGCACTCGGTAAAGAGCCGCTTCTCATTTCACAAAGTTTTCGCGTTCAAATGAGCGGATACCTCTACAACGCCGTCGAAGCCTGTATGCAGGGCGATAAGATGTCACCGGAGTTGTACGGACAAATAGTGGGACATATGTCGAACAGCGACAGCCGGGAGGCGCTTGCCCGTGCATTCATCGGAGAAGGGATCGCCGGATTGGATGCCTTCGAACGGATACGCAACGGGGAGTCCGATATCATCGGCCCCCTGGCCAGCCGCTGGAAGATCGACGGACGCCTGGTGCGCGCATACGAAAGCCCTTTCGCGCGTCCATGGTTGAATGCCGATGAGGAAACCTTCGCCGAAGCCATCGTCAAGATCGGAGATGCAGCGCGCCTTCCGTACCATGAGGCGAAACGGCTGGCCGAAGAAGTGAACAAAATGGTGCAAGCGTTGCCGCGCACGCGCCTCCTTTCCAGGCGGCTGTTGGCCGATCTCGATCTGCCGCTTGCACAAGAAGCCGCGCATGAGGTGCGTATGGACCTGCTCCGTATCGGGCTTGCCGTCGAGCAGTATCGGGCGCGCAATGGCGCATATCCTCCGGCACTCGATGCCATCGCCCCGATACTGAGCGGCGTCGTTCCGCTCGATCCCTTCAGCGGCAAGCCGTACGTGTACGAAATACGAGATACCGGCTTCGTTCTATGTAGTGCCGACACTGGTGTCATGGGCGCAGCCAATGCCTACAATCTTATTCGCTTTCCCGACGAGAGACCTCATGGAAGTATTGCGTGGCGTGGCCAGAGGTGAATTCGTGCTGGAGTGCAATGGCGCACAAGTCGTAAGTGAGGAGCGACGCGATGAATCGAGACCGGCTGATTGTGGTGCTGCTGTGTGTGGCGGCGATTCTGGTGGTAGCGATAGTTGGAATGTCGCTGGCGACGGATCGGAATCGCGAGGTGGCGGTTGCGAAGTTGAGGGCGAAGGGGTCGGCGATGGGAGGGCGGCTCCCCGCAGGCATGGCTGTGGTTGCCCATCCGAAGAAGGACGATACGCCGAAACCGTCGGCGGCTGAACCCAGCAAGCCGTCGCCGTCCGACGCGGAATCGCTGGCAGCGTTTCAACGATTGATCGAGAAGAAAAAGGCACTCAGCGATGCCGCGTCGTGGAAAGACGTGTTCGACATGTACGGAAAGCGGCCCAATGAATGGACGGAGGCCGAGCGCGCTCGGATCGCGGCTTTTCTGGCGGCCAACCGGGATCTGATTCTCGATCTTCGCCGGTTGGCTGAGTCGGGCGGGCCGCTTTATCGACTGGATTACTCGAAGGGTTTTGGGATGGAACTGCCGCATCTGGCCCAGTTGCGCGATTTTGCGCGGATGCTCGCGGCGGACGCGGCGGTCAGTGCGGACGCAGGAAACTATGCCGAGGCAATAGACGATCTCATTGCGGGGATGAAACTGGCCAATGGGCTCGATAAGGAGCCGTTCCTCATCTCGCAACTCGTCCATTTTGCGATGGCCGGCGTTCTTCTTAACGCCATCGAAGGCAGCATGCGAGGCGAGGATCTTCCTGCGGATCAGTGCGCAAGACTCATCCAATGTCTGTCGAACGCGGCCAACCGGCAAGCGCTCGCCGACTCGTTTACGACGGAAGGACTCTTTGGCCTTAATGCGTTCGAGGGCATTCGCACCGGTGAAACGCGCAACATCACCTACGGTACTTTCGGCAACAACGATTGGGAGCCATTCCTGCTGGGTGTCTATGCAAGCCCGTTTGCGCGCCCCTGGCTGAATTCGGACGAAGAAACGTACGCGGACATCATGGGACGAGTCGGCGACGCGGCGCGTCTACCGTATTGCGAGGCGAAACCAATCCTCGACCAGGTCGACGCCGAGTTTGCCAACCTGCCGCGCACGCGGGTTCTTTCGCGGCTGCTGTTGCCCTCCCTTAGCAGCGTGGTATTTAGCGCGTCACGGTACGAGACGCTGATGAACTTGACGTGCATCGGACTTGCCGTCGAGCAATACCACGCTCAAAATGGCGCCTATCCGTCCTCGCTCGATGCCGTTGCGCCAACCCTGGGCGGAGTTGTGCCTACCGATCCGCTGACGGGCCAACCATATGTCTACCAACCGTCCGGCGGCAGCTTTGCGTTGTACAGCGCCTACACCGCCCCGCCGCCCGCCGAAGGAAGCAGCGCGCCTCAGCGTGTTCCCGGAGCCGACGCGAATGGCCATTTCTCTTGGCGTGGGCCGCAGTGAGCGCTTGTGAATAAATCGACGGCGCCGTCGGCTTCAGCCGGTAGGAGAACAAAGGCTTTAGGCTTTAGGCTGTAGGAAGGAAGCCTAAAGCCTAATGCCTACAGCCTACAGCCTAATTCATTGTTTGACAGGTGCTACACGTTGCGGCGCATAATCGCGCCTTAGGCTTTAGGCCATAGGCATTAGACTGTAGGGCTTCGCCTACAGCCTAAAGCCTACGGCCTAAAGCCTCTAACCGGGAGGGATGGGCCGTTGTTGACGAATCGTTTCGATTGGCTGGGGCATGCGTTAATCCTGATGAGCGTGTGTTGCGCGTCTTCGGGACAGTTGATCATCAAATGGCAGGTGAACCGCGCCGGGGTTCCGCCGGAACAACTGTTCGGCAAGTTGTTGTTCATCTTCCGGCTCTTCTTGAGTCCGTGGCCGTGGCTGGGAATAGCGGCGGCGAGTTTTGGCGGCGTCTGCTATACGGCGTCGATGAGCCGCTTCGAGTTGAGTTATATGTATCCGTTCATGAGCCTCGCCTTCGTGTTGGTATTGTTCATGTCGGTGCTGTTTCTTGGCGAGGCGCTGGTTTGGCAGAAGGTCGCCGGCACGGCGTTCATCGTCATGGGACTTATCCTGCTTACGCGATGAAAGAAGAAAGGATTGACCCGCCATGTTGCGAAACGGTGTGATTTCGATGGCAATCCTGTGCGCGACGGCGGGTGCCGTGGCGGCGACGTGCGAAGACGTACATGTCGTCAAACTACCCAAGGGCACGTATGGCTATCGCGGGATGCCGGGATCGATGATTGCGCTGAAGGACGGGCGTCTCTTGTTGTGCTATTCGCGGATGTCCCCGGAAGGGCAGGGAGACGGTTCCATCGCGGCGCGTACGTCCACCGACAAAGGCGCGACGTGGAGCGAAGAGTCCGTGCTGCTCGCGCGCCCGAAACCGGGTACGCGCGGCTCGTATTGCCATCCGAGCCTGCTGCGGTTGAACAACGGAGAGCTATTATTCTCATATATCTACGTCTCCGGTTCGGACCCGTTGTTCGGACATAACTACTATCGCCGCAGCGATGATGACGGGCAGACCTGGGGCGATCAACTCATCGTCAATCCAAGGCCCGGCTATCGCATCGTGCACAACGACAAGCTGATCCAGTTGTCGACGGGCCGAATCCTCGCGCCCGAGGAATACCAATTGGTGACGACGGGTGACGATCACGCCGGATACATCAGCAGCACGACGTTTTCGGACGACAACGGCTATAGCTGGCGGCCAAGCGACAACGAGGTCAACATGCTGCCCGTCGAAACGCAAGAACCGCACGTGGTCGAGCTCAAGGACGGACGCGTCATGATGTTGATGCGGACGTATAGCGGCTACGTTGCGCGCAGCTACTCGAACGATGGCGGCAAGACATGGTCGAAAGGCGAAGCCGTCCCCGAACTCCGGCTGCCGCCCAACAGTTCCGCGTTGAACGTGAAACGCATTCCAAGCACGGGCGACCTGCTGCTCGTGCGAAGCAGCGATGGGCCGAAAGAACCGCCGCGCGTACGGACCCCGTTCGTCAGCGTCATATCGAAAGACGACGGCGCGACGTGGACGAACGATCGCACGATCGCGGGCGATCCGGAAGACGACTACGGCTATCCCAGCCTGATGTTCCTCGACGACCTGGCGCTGATCAGTTACCATCAACGCGACGGCCTGCACGTCGCACGTATCGGCATCGACTGGTTCTATGACAAGTGAAGGACGGTGATCGACAATTGAGGCAGAGCGACTGCGGTTGTGGAAAAGCGCGGATAAATGTGCGATGATGACGAACATGCAAAGAAAGCCATTGCGCGTATATACGGACACATCAGTGATCGGCGGAGTGTTCGATGAGAAATTCTCTTTTGCGAGTCGTGCTTTCTTCAATCTGGCGGCAAGAGGGGTCTTCCGTGTTGTTGTGTCCGGTATGGTCGAGGATGAATTGATTGCCGCGCCAGCGAACGTACGAGCGTTCTTCAAGCAGATACAGTCCGAGCATGTTGAGACGGTCAAAATTGGACGTTCCGCGCTTGAATTGCAGCGTGCGTACGTGAGCGCCGGGGTTGTTTCCTCGAAGTGGAAGCGCGACGCACTACACGTTGCCGTGGCATCAGTGGAGTCCTGCATGGCCATCGTAAGCTGGAATTTCAGGCACATTGTGAATCTGCGCCGTATTCCCCTGTATAATGCAGTAAACGTGCTTCATGGTCTTGGTTCCATAGAGATCCGGTCGCCGTTGGAGGTAATGAGCTATGAAGAAGAAGCCGACTGAGGCCAAGCAATTCGATTGCGTGGAGATGATGCACGAGGCCCAGGAACTCAGCGACCTCGCTCTCCAGGGAAAGTCCGTCGAGGAGCAATTGGACTACTGGAACGGCGCATCCGCGCGTTTGCAAGCGAGACTCGAACAAGACGCGCGAACGGCAATGCCCCGCAAGAAGGCAAGCGGCCGGACGCGCACGCATGCCGCGTGAGGTTGGCAGAAGACGCCAGTGCGGTACCCAGAAGAAGACTACGGCTATCCAAGCCTGATGTTCCTCGAAGACCTGCGCTAATCAGTTACCATCAACGCGACGGCCTGCACGTCGCGCGTATCGGCATCGACTGGTTCTATGGCAAGTAGTACGTACCGTGAGTTGTTTCAGCCAGGACTACAGGGTCAGGCCACAGACGAATGAAATACCGTTTTCCATCCCTCGTGCTGAATGTGCCATTCTGCAAGTCGATTGAATGAGCCATGGCGTCTAAATAAATCCCCGTAACCTGCCTGCCACGAGCGTATCCGCTTTGGGTCTACTCTTTGAGCATTCCCGGTATTGTGGCGTAGTGTTCGTCCGCTCGGAAGATAGTCTTGCCGGGCGGAAGATTGAACTTCAATAGAACCATGTCTTTCTGTTGCTTGTTTTGGACAAACTTCTCTGAACCATAAACAAGGAACCTATCGTCCTTCTTGTTGTACACGACCCTTCCTCTCGGCACTTGGTCGTACTCGTACTTCGCCGCCTCAGATAACAGTTGCTGGATGCTGGGCCAGAATGTGCAGTGGTCCGACCTACCGTTTATAAAATCCCCGTAATCCTCACCAAGCGTGTGCGGAATCGAGTCCAATATGACACTTCCTTTGAAGAACCAGAAGATGCCGACTTCGCCAATTCCGGCGGCTCTTTCGCGTTTGATGGCATCCCTGCGCTTTCGTGACTGGTCAATTGGGTTTTCCATGCTTACACATCCTCTTGGGTGGCGTTTCATCATCGGCACATTCATTGTCGGCGTATTCGAGTCCGCTGGTCAACCTTGGATTTGGGCGGGATACCTCATGGCGTCGAACAAATCTCCCTAATCTGCTTGTCACAAACGTGTCCGTTCTTGGTTTATACATTTTTCGGCTTTCCTTCCTCGCGGGTTTTGAATCCGATGGGATGGATGGAATCCAAGGATTTCGTGAAAAGTTCCGTCGGGCACGGTGCTCAGGGACATCTATGATAGGTTCTTGTCAAGAAGCCGAGCAGGCGGTTGGCCTACGCTGAAAGTAACCGCCTGCTTAGAACAAGTCCATGATGTCCTTGTGGTTGCCTTTTCCCGCGAGTTCACCGGGCGTGAATCTTGCGTTGTTACGCACGGCCTTATGACTTGCATGCCGTGTGAGGAGGGCCATGATTTCTTCATGAACATTCCAAGCGGCGTGATGCAGAGGGAGGTTCCCGTAGTTATCTTGCGCATCGATGTCTGCGCCGTTTGCAGTGAGCAACTTCGCGGTATCGTACTGTCCGGCAAACGCAGCGTCATGCAATGGCTTACGACCGTCATCGTTTCTGGCCCCGATGTCCGCGCCAGAAGCCAAGAGCAGCTCAGCAACGTCTTTGTGTCCCCATGCCACGGCGCGATGCAGTGGTGTATCACCGTCTGTCTCCATTTTGGCGTTCACATCGGCTCCGGAGCCTATCAGGAGTTCTACTGCTTGGCATTGGCCTTCCTGAGCAGCACAGTGCAAGGGCGTCCTCGTCCAATCGTCTCTAACGGTAACGGAAAATCCTTCGGCGATAAGCATGGTGAGCTGCTCGACATCTCCCTTGAACGCAGCCTCGTGTAAAGGAAAGTGGCTTTTCATTTGCGCCTCCTGTTTTCCGCGACCAGCATGGCACAACCGGTTTCCGTTATCCGGAAAGGTTAGCCGCCCATTGCGAACAGGTCCATGATTCGCATTGAATCGTCCCGTTTGCGAAAATGCCGGTGAGCTTTCCGTTTTTTGGAAACAACATGTCGTATGCTCATGCACATTGAACTTGGCGAAAAGGAGATGAGAATGGCGCAGAGAGAAAGAAACCCATATGTTTCGCCTGGGCTTCGATTGCTTGGCCTTTACGTTCTACTACGTTCAGGCAAGAGAAAGTATTCCTTGACGAGACTGGCCAAACTGTTCCGGTGCTCCCGGCAAACCATCCTTCGGATGATGGAACAACTGGGACTTGTTGGCGACATCGAACTCGAATCCTGGACGGAAGGCCGTGAGAGGTATTATCAATTTGCGCAACAAAGTCCAACCGACCACATCAGTCTGAGCGTCGAGTCGCTTCAGCAACTCATGTTGTGTCGGGATATCGTCCGACACTTGCTTCCAAAGCCTCTTCACGAGGAAATTCGGAATACTATCGGTGCTGCGACCATTCTGTTGCCAGACAAAAAGGAAGCAGCCCAAGCGCTCGATTCCTTTGCCAGTGCGCGTGGTCGTGGAACGATTGACTACACCCCATTTCAGGGCTCGTTGGAAACGTTGCAGGCAGGCATGCGGGAGAGTCGGCTTTGTAAGGTGAAGTATCGGCCTCAGATGACCGGACCCGCGAAAGTGCTTGTCATTGCTCCCGTAAGACTGATGGCCTACCGGGAAGCTCTTTATGTGCGGTGCTACTCCTACGATGAGCAAGGCCGAAAGGCATTTGACAAGATACTGAATCTAGCCGTGCATCGAATGGCCAGCGTGCAATTGATGAAAAGGACGTTTGCTTACCCAAATGAGCCTGAAGAAGCTAATGCCTTTGGACTTGAGTTCTCGAATCCCTTCAAAGCTCGCGTGGCATTTTCTTCATCCGTTGCGACCTATGTGGCCGAGCGGGTATGGAGCAAGGACCAAAGGATTCGGCGAGGCAAGGACGGCGGCATTGTGCTGACCTTTACAACGACGAGCCGCCCTGAGGTCGTATCCTGGATTCTGGGATTCGGACCTCAAGCTCGCGTTCTGGAACCGACAGACTTGGCCGCAGAAATACAGCAAGCATTACGAAAGACACTGACAGGCTATAGGAAAACACTTGAGAAGGACCAATCGTAAATGCTACTGGCAAGGGCACCTCGCTCCATGTCGGAATACAGACCGGTTAGTGCGTATAAAAAGCCACACTGCCGGGCATAAATGGTGATGATGTCTGAGGATGTATAGGATGACTGGTGCGAGCACATGAGGAAAACGAATACCATATGGCAAAGCGGACCTTTGCCTAGTCGGAGTGACACTTTTTCGGCGGGCTGGTGCGGACGATTGGCTACAAGATATGATTAATTGCCTCCCAATGTTAGTCTGCCCCTCATGCAAGAGACTTCTGAAGGTGCGTTACGGTGCGCGACGTGCGCCTGCCTGCTTTCATGACTGCCTACGCCGCTGCGACGCATGCCGCGTCGGTTATTCGAATGCCCTGGAAGACCCTGCGATTATCTGGGAAGATCCGTGCCAGAATCTTCCGGAGGAAATGCGTTCGGGAGCGCTCGATGCGGTTGCTCTTGCCGCAAACGTTCACAATCGTAATAGCAAACGATTTCGATTCGGATTCAGCACCTCGGAAGATGCAGTGACATGGGTGATTTTTGGGTGGCTCGGGCGTCAGGGGCAAGATTTTCTGGCCGATAATTTGGCGCGGAATCTCGGTCTTGTCCCCGGCACAAAGCCAAAGGTTCTTCTGTGGGGAGCGCCGTTAGGCAACGACTTGACTGCACGCCCGCTAAGTCAAGGATTGCAAAAAGTGTCAACGCGCCTTGGAGAACGCCCATCTTTCCGGAGTGAACCGGATATCATTCTTGATTTCGGAGATGCCGGTCTTGCAGTCATCGAGGTCAAGGTGAACTCGGGCAACATCTCCAAAACGAAACGGCGCAAGTTTGGACGCTATGTCAGAAGTGAAGCTTTCGCTGATCCCAAAGGGACCATCGATGGGGGGGGTTACCAACTCGCCCGCAACTGGCGCATTGGCTGGAAACTCGCCGCCGGACGTCCCTTCCGTTTGGTCAACCTCAGCAAGACACGGGAGTGTCAACGCCAAAAGTTCGAGGATTGTCTCGCGCAGACTCCAAGTGCCCGCTTTCAACACCTTCGATGGCAGGATTTCTTTAGGATTGCGAAAAATCCAAACCAGTGGCCAGAGTGGATGATCGCTTGGCTCGACCACCCACACCGTTTGAAGAAAGAAACAGAGAACGCCCAAACTCCCCACTCGTGACGGAACATCGCCAGTGCTACACGAAGAAAGGAAGGCCGCGAGAGGTATTATCAGGTCATGGCGGATATGGAGCAAGGACCAGAAGATTCGTCGAGGCAAAGACGGCGGTATCGTGTTGACGTTCACAACCACCAACCGGCCCGAAACGCTATCTTGGCTATTGGGATTTGGATCCAACGCAAAGGTGCTCGATCCCGATGATTTAAGAATAGAGGTTGTGCAGGCCTTGAAAGCGGCAGTTGCTCAATACCAAACATAGGAGGTGTTGAATATGAGTTCAGAGAAATTGTTTATGGCGTCAATTCTTACCACAGCGAGTTTGTTGTTGTATCCACTCTGCAAGAAGGAGAATTTGATGCCTGCAGCTTGGCGAATTCCTTGGTTGATTGTGTCGGGGATATTAGCACTGTACTTTCTGAAGACGGTAGCTTCTTGGCTGTGGTCATTTGTTGATATCACCAAGTGGGGAATACAGTGTGTTCCAGGCCAAGAGGTGCAGACGCTAATCTTTGGAATGCTTTTCTTTGGCATAGTGTTCGGTTCAGTGTTTGTACGAATATACTTGTATTTTACCGGTGTTAAGTGGGCTTGGAAGGGCAAGAAGAAGATTGATCGTTGGTTGGATGAATAGTGCGAGACAGTGCCGAGGCAACGCTACGGCGTATTGGGCGTTCGGGCGTTCGCGGATTCCGGTTTGATCATGGCCCTCGAATCGGAACCGAGGAGCTACGTCGAAGATCGGTTGAAAAACATCGCATGGAAGCATAGAGTTGGACAGATGGGCTGTCCCAGTTGCTACATTAACGACGGCATATATCAGGAGGGATAATGGCGGAAGAGAAGAACTTGGTTGAAATTGTGGGATATTCCGAAAGGGGAATAGTGAACGCCGTGCTTTTTTCAATGGTTCTATGCGTTGAAAAGGAAGCAAAGTCGCTTTCGTTGTTTAGAGATTTCTTGAAGTTGTACAAACCGATGCTGCAATCGTCGGAAGACAAACAACTTCAGTCCTTAGGCGATCTTAAATCCGTTACTATCCTGCTTGAGCAATCCTTCTCGCAATTTGGAGATGCCGATGCTGTGCTCTTTATAGAAGAGGTTTCTGGCC
>CAIYET010000849.1 GCA_903925285.1 Candidatus Hydrogenedentota bacterium
GCCAATTCATTGCTTCGCTAATTTCCGTCGACGCGACGCATCTTACCATGTGCCGATCGCAAATCTACCGCCGACGGCTCGGTGCCGTCCCGAGATCGTCAAACGGGGAATAGGAATCCAGATGCACCCTACCTGAAAATCCAAGTTACCCGCTTCGCCCGCCTTCAGGTCCGTGGCGGTGTTTGCTGTCCGTTTTCGTGACGGACGATCCGGCCTTCGACCAGATAGATCACGTCCTCGGCAATATTCACGGCATGGTCGGCGATCCGTTCGAGGTTGCGGGCCACGGCCAACAGAGCCAGCCAGGCGGGAACGCGTTCCGGCTGGGTCCGCAGCAACTCCTCTCCCTGTCGGCGAATCTGGTGTTTCAGGCGATTCACTTCGCTGTCCCGTGCGCAGATGCGCTCGGCCAGCGGGGCATCGCGATTGACCAACGCGTCAATGCTGTCGCGCAGCATCGCGTGGCACTTCTCCCACATGCCCGCCAAGTCAAAGGGGATGTCCAGATCGCTGTAACCGGCGACCGTGATCGCCTTGCGAGCGATATTGACGGCCAGGTCACCAATCCGTTCCAAGTCCTTGTTCATCTTCAGCACGGAGACCAGGAATCGCAGGTCGCAGGCGACCGGTTGATGCAGGGCGAGGTCTTTCAGGCACTCCTCCTCGATCTCCACCTCACGCTGGTCAACCTCCGCGTCGCGACCCAAGACCCGTCGTGCCTTGACGAGATCACGTTCCTGAAGGGCTTCGACCGCCGACGCCACTTGGTCCTCGACCAGCGCGGACAGGGAGAGCAGATTCTTCTTCAGCTTGTCAATTTCCCGCTGCAAATGGATGGACATGTCAGCCAAACCTACCTGTAATGTAATCTTCTGTTTCTTTTGTGACGGGTGCCGTGAACATCTGCTGTGTGGTTCCGAATTCGATCAGTTCGCCTTCATACAGGAAAGCGGTGTAGTCGGAGACCCGCGCTGCTTGCTGCATGTTGTGGGTGACGATGATGATCGTATACTCGCCACGCAGTTCGCCGATCAGTTCCTCGATGCGCGCCGTGGAACGCGGATCCAAGGCCGAACACGGTTCGTCCATGAGGATGATCTCGGGGCTCACCGCGATGGCCCGCGCGATACACAGACGCTGATGCTGGCCGCCGGACAAGCCGAGGGCGGACTCACCGAGCCGGTCCTTGACTTCCTCCCAGAGCGCCGCCTGACGCAGGCTTTTCTCCACGGTTTCGTCGAGAATCTGCCGCTGGGAAATGCCGGCAATGCGCAGCCCGTAGGCCACGTTCTCGTAGATCGACTTGGGGAACGGCGTGGCCCGCTGGAAGACCATGCCGACTTGCCGCCGCAACTCAATCACATCCAACGCCGGGTCCAAGACGTCGCGCTGGTCCAGCAGGATACGGCCCGTGGTGCGGACCCCGTCGATCAAGTCGTTCATCCGATTCAGGCAGCGCAGCAGAGTCGATTTGCCACAACCGGATGGTCCGATCAGGGCGGTGACCTGCTGGCGAGGAAAATCCATAGTGATCTCTCGCAACGCCGCCACGGTGCCGTAGTACAGGTACAGGTCGTGGACGCTGACGATCGAATCCTGGATGGCAGCCGTATGCCGCGTGGCGGACACGGACGCATCCCGTTGCGTCCCGGCCGGCCGTCCCGATAAGTCTGCGACCGACGCAAC
>CAIYET010000850.1 GCA_903925285.1 Candidatus Hydrogenedentota bacterium
ATCCCCAAAATAAAACCGCGTCTGCGTGCCCGCCCGTCAGGCGTATTCCCACTCCGCTTCGCTGGGCAGCCGCATCGTCGCCGGACCTTGGCTGGTCGCCGTGATGTGGGCGTTCAACGCCGTGACGAAGTTCCGCGCATCGTCCCACGAGATATAGTACGCAGGGTAATTGTCGCCCACACCGTAAATCGAGTCGGGCGCGATTCCAGGCCACGAACCCATCACCGCGATCCATTGCGCCTGCGTCAACTCGTACTTGCCCATGTAGAAGTCGTAGGCGATGGTCACCGTATGGACAGGACCTTCATTGAAGTTGCGGCTACGTTCCGTGTCCGGCGAGCCTATCTGAAACGTCCCGGCGGGGATTCGCACCAACACCAATTGCACACCGCCGGGTAGAAGGATGGTGATTTCCTTCGGACCCGAGGCGTCATTGGCAGTAACGCGGATGCGGGCGTAAGGCATGTCTTCGTTGGGACAATCCGCGGCGATGTTCCACGCAATGTGCTTCGTCCCCGGCGTCACGCCCGCACCCACGTCGCCCGACAGGTGTGCCAACGGCAACGAGAAAGGGAACGTTGCACCACCGTCCTTGGAAAACAGCACGCTGATGGCGCATGGGACGGTCCCGCCGAGATCATAGGTAATATCCACTTGTGTGCCGCCGGCGTACGGGCCTTGCGTGAAGGCGACGCTCGTAACCGTCGTCGCTTGAGCGAACGCTACGGGCGCGGCGATAAGCGCCGCCAACACGAGCAGCAGCAACGCACCGGCACGATTGCGGCGTCTGGAAAGGACAAGAAGACCTGCCGCCAACAGCGTCAGTGCCAACGGCCAAGTATACAATGGAATCGGCGCTCCACCGATCCACGAAGCACTGTCGTGTGAGAGGTCAATCGGATTGCCCACGGCGTCCCGTAGGCCCGTGGCCGTCACCGTGACGGTTGTGGTGTACATCTCGCCTGAGAGCCACGTGAGGGTATACGGTTCGCTACCCGTTACCTCGGTAGGATGCATGGTCAGCGTACCCGCACCGTAGTCGAAAACCGAGTAGTTGTCCGGCGTCGTGACACCCGGTTCGAGCATCGGCTCGCTGAATGAGACTTCGAGCGACGACTCCGACATCGGTGTCAGGCTGTTTAGCCTCGGCTTTACCGTTTCCAGCGCGCCATTCACGGAATCGCCGCTGACCGTCAATGCACCTGCGCCCAAGCACACCGCAAGAACCATCGGAATTGAGAAAAACAGGACACGAGGCATAAACCCCGCCCTCCAGGTTGACTTTCTTAGGTCAGAAACCCCACGCACCAAAGATTCGTCTACCTTTACACATTTCTACTTTACCCGATTTCCGCGTTGGAGTCAAGCAGACGGTTGAGATTCTTCGCTCAATTTCTTTCCCCTACTTCTTGCCTGACCATGCCTTCCACTGTTTTTCCGTCTGGGGGCGGTCGGTGCGGCCGGGATGGATCAGGATGCGATAGCGCAAGGTCATGGTTTTTCCGGCGGGCAGCGTGTACGGCTCGCTCCAGAGCGGTGCAGGACTGAAATAGCCGAACGGGACTTTGTCGTCGATCAAGTTGTGCCACTGCGACGGGTAGCGCAGGTTCGCGGGATGGTCGAAGATCGCGATACCACCCGTTTCGCCCGAAGCCATGTCGACGAGCGTAAAATCCATCCAGCGCGCGTGCTGACCGTGCGTGTTTTTCGCCATGCCTTCCCCAGACACGTCTTCGCGGCCTTCGCTGTCGACGAGTTGCCAGTCGCGCGATTTGGGCGCGATGCGCGCGGATAGGCCCGCATACCCGCCGCCCGCGGTGCCGCCTTCCATGTGGACATCTTGCGGCCCGGCGCTGAAATCGCTTCGCCAGTCGATGGCATAGCCGCCGTGAGTATTCGGTGCACCGATGGTCATCACGCGTTTTTCGGTCAGCACCGGCGCTTCGTTCGGCGGATGATACGAGATGGTCATTTCGATGCACGCGCCGTTGTCCGCGTTCGGCGACGACTTGACCGCGACGACTTCGTTGGTTCCCTGGCAATGCCGATTCTTGTCCTCTTCCCAGTAGTTCACGCCGTTGAGTTCTTTCCACGAGAACCAGAGTGCGCGATGCCACCAATGGTCCGCCGGACTGAGCCACGTCAACTCCATTCCGCCGCCCAGCGTCACGGGAGAAAAGAACGGTTTCGGCAAGTCCTTGCCGTAGTTGAATTGCCAGACGACGCGTGCGCCGTTCATCAACGCGAGCGAATCAGCGGCTTGTTGCCAACGGTACTGCGGCGGGTTCGGCATGGCGCTCTCCATGATCGCCTCATCGGGGTTCGTAGCGTAGATTTCCAACTCGCGAATCCCCGGCGAACCGCCGTAGTAACCTGTGATCCGCAGTTCGAGTGTCTTGCACGTCGTCGCGGGGAATCCGGTGACGAATTCGTTCGTGCTCTGGTCGTACTCGGCATTCTGCACGGTCTTGACGCTACGGTTGTCGCACATGATCTCGAAATCCTTCGGAGAGTGCGAATGGTATGCGTGACCTTTGATACAGAGGCCCGCCACGCGCATGGCTTCTTTGAACGTCACGTCGAGAACGTACAGCGGCTGATTGTCGACCTCGTCCCAGTACGTGTCCGGATCGCCGTCGATGGCGGCTTGATCGCCGGATGACGCGCCGTCTTTTTCGAGGTTGTCCGGACTGGTCGCCGTCGCGCCGAGCGCGAGGTTCGCGGGACGCGTGATTTTGCGCAACAACGCGTCTGCCTGCTTGACGACGTCGCGCGATGGCGCTGCGGCGATCACGGCCCGCATCGCCGCTTTGACGCGGTCGCGTTGCGCCGCATCGAGTGCGGATGCGGCCTGAATCGCGGCCACGCCGGCCTCGTTTGCGATTTCGGGCTGCTTCAAGTATTCGAGCGCGAGATCGAACGCCGCCGCGCATGGATGTTGGCCGGCCTCGCCCAACAACGCGCGTTTGTACTTGTCGTTCGCAGCCAGTTTCAGCGCGTCGGCCAGCCGTACAATCACATCTTCCGGCGTGCCAGTCTTGACGCGGGCAATCATGGGCGCGATACCTTGCATGGCCAGCATACGATTGGCCGCGTCGGAATCCGAACGCGCGATGGCAAACAGGTCGTCGAGCGGCGCGGGCGTCGTCCACACCGACAGCACACGGACCGCCATTTGATGCAAATGGACCGTCGCGGAGCCTGCGTAGATCTCGCGGATTTTCGTTAGGGACCAGTCGTTGCCCAGCAGTCCCATGACACGCATCAACGATCGACTCGGATCGTTGTCGGCGCCGTCCCACGCGGCCAACAAGACCGATTGCTGTTCCGATTCGGGCATCCGCTTCGCGAGGCTCGATATCGCTTGCTCGGCGGTCGCGCGTTCTTCATCGTTGACATTCGGCAAGCGTTTGAGCAGTTTGGGAAGTTCGAGCGGTTTGGCAAGGTCCTTCAGCGCCTTCCATGCCGCTTCGCGGACCACGCTCTCGCCGTCGGACGCCGCATTCAGTACGACGCCAATCTGCTTAACGGCCTTGCGCGAGGCCAGCGCGCGAAGCGCTTCGACGCGAATCTCCGCCGCTTGCGCGCGCGTCGATTTCGCAAGCGCCGCATCGACGCCCTTGGCATTGAGCCTGTCGAGACTCGATTGCGCTGCATCGCGTTCGGCGTCCTTCGCGTGCGCCGCACGATCGAGCAGAACGGATGCCGCGTCCAAGTCCCCCACGCTCGCCAGCGCCTTAAGCGCCGCGACGCGGACGGCCGGGTCGGCATGCGCGGCCAACGGCGTCACATCTTTCGAGGCGCGCACATCGCCGCGATCGGACAACGCAGCGAGGATCGTAACCAGGGCGCCGGGGTCGGCGTCCTTGAGCGCTTTCGTCAATGCACGCGTCGCGGACACGCCACGCGCTTCACGCAGATAGCGTAGCGCCGCTTCGCGCATGAGACGATCTTCGCTGTTTAACACCCGCGTTGCCTCTTCGACGGCCTTCGCGCCGGACGCGCGCGCACGCATCAGCCACGCCGCCGCCCGAACCGATGCGCCAGCGTCAACACCTTCCACGGCTTTGCACATGGCAACGGGGTTGTAACCGCCCAGCCGATCCGCGCACGCCAGGCACGCTTCTGCGATCGGCGTGCGTTGCGAATCCGACGCCTTTGCGAGGGCTTCGCGCAACACGCGTGCGCATTCATCGGTTGCAATCTTGCCGAGCGCGGCAGCCGCCGCGACGCCCACATCGGCGTCATTGATTCGTGCGGACAACACGGGCACGGCCTCGGGCGTGCGGCGTTCGCCGAGCGAATTGATGACGCCGATTTGGAGCTTCGGCGGCACGCGACCGAGCGCATCGATCAGCGCCGTGTCCGCTGCCTTGCCCGGGATCTGCTCCAACGCACGGCGCACGGATACTTCGACGGTTTCGTCGCCAAGTAGCGCGGCCAACGCGGGGACTTCCTTTTCCGTCCCGATGACGCCGAGTTCGCGCGAGAAGAACGCCTTCGCATCGGGCGTCGCATCGCCCTGCAACGCCTTGGCCAGACACGCCGCCAACGCTTCGCCGTCTTTCCGGCTCGCGGCGGAAGTTACCAGGTTTTCGATTACGGTCAGGCACGTGCGATCTTCGTTCCTGCGGTATACGGAAGCCGCTTTCACTGCGGCTTCGATATCGACACCGGCAACGCACGCGGCGGCATAGCTCGATGGCCAGTCCGGGGACGCAGGGATCGTCGCACGGCCCGTCGCGGCCCATTCCGCGCTACGCAACATCAGCGTGCGAAACGCGGCGTTGCGCATCGCGGCGGCGTCGTGGCCCAACAGGAAATTGACGCTACGGCCTTGACCGTACGGCATCGCGATCAACATCGGCTCGATCTTATCCGTGCCGCCGGCCGCTTTCGCGGAGAACGCGTCAAAGACGACGTGGAACGGCTTGTCGGTTTTGGCGGCCATATTCTGATACAGTTCGTCCGTGATATAGAAGTCACTCAGGCCACGCGCGATGGGATGCTTCGCGTCTTTGACGGCGACCTTGAAGGTTCCATAGCGCGCATGGCTCGTTTTCTTCTCTTCCCACGTCAGGCCGATGATTTCTTGGAACGTCGGCCATTCCTGGAACGTGCACGCGGCCGCGTGGACGACAACGAAGCCGCCGCCCTTGTTCATGAAATCGAGGAATGCCTTTTCCGTGGCTTCCGGCCATTCGCGCGCCGTCTTTGGATACGGCGTCCAGTTCGACACGATCACGTCATAGCGCGCGAACATGGCCGCATCGCATTGGCCCGGATTGTCCGTGACGTCTACCGTACCAAAGCGCGGACACGCCTTGAACATCGCATCGAGTGCCGGCGTCGTCGAACGCCAGTCGTGGTTATTCATCCCGCTGAAGATCAGCACGCGCAATGGAGTGTCCGTCGCAACGGCGGAACTACATACGGCAAGCGCCACGATAAGGCCGAACAATGCCCGAAGAATCAGTCTTTGTTCCATAGAAGTCCACTCCCAACGTAGCGCGGCATGGCCGCAAACCAAAAGTGAATAGGAGACGTTCCGTCACGAGTTATACGCAAATGCGAGAAAGCAGTCAATAGATCGCAGTCCTTTCCTGCGGCTACGCTCGGCTCGGCGCTTCGTGCTACACTGCGTTGCAGTGGACAGTTGGACGTCGGATGTGTTTTTTGTAAAACGGTGGCTGGGTTTCAGGAAGGGCGCGCCGTCCGCGAGGGCGTTCCAGCCGTCCAAGTCTTAGGGAAAATCTTGGGGAGCATGTCACCGGGCAACAATAGGCGTTTTGCTTGCATCTTTCGCATAGGAAACGGAGGCGCGCCCTGATTCTTGCTGTCGCTTTCGGGCTGCCGCACTAATGGCATGTATATCGCCTTTGCAGGCATCCGCCATGCGTTCTCGTGTTTTGTGTATGGCCTCAATGGTCGTGTCAGCGCCTTGGCTTTGATTAGTATGATTCATCATCGAGCATCTCCTCAGGGGTACAGATGATGGGTATCCAGTATCCCAAGTCGTTTAGCACCTGATGTATTCGTGAAAGAACTTTCGCGTTGGTAATGTGCTTGCAATTCCACGTCAACAGGTAGTCTATAAGGTTACAACCGCTGTGTCTGAGCTTACCCCCCATCTTTCGACAGAAACCGGGGAAAATAAAGATGTACTATCAGTGTGGGTAACAGTCATTATGTTCACGTATTGTAGCGCGTATTTTTCCAGGGAGTCAAGGGACGCGCGAGGCAGAGCATAATTTCCTGTTTGACTTCTACGGGCAATGGTGTTATCCTTTGACTAGGCTTACGGACGAATGTCGGCTCCATGCCGTGTGGCCGGTTCCCGAGGGAATCTGTCCTAGTCCGTGGGCCTTTTTTGTTATCGTTCAATCGCCGTAAGATTTAGGGGGTTCCGCCGTGTGTAGTATTCGCCGCATGGATGCAGCCGGGTGTCGTCGGCGTCTTCCACTACGGAGACCGTCTCCCATATCGTGCGGATGAAACGTTCTTCATGCGTGTTGTAAACCCTCTGCAACGCCCAAAGAAAGTAGTCCGCCGCCTGAAGACCGGCTTGTTCATGCGGGTGTGCGGCATGTACATGAACGGTCGAGGTTGCGGGAAGGCCTTTTTCGCGGCAGAACTTGTTACGGGCCGCTTCTACGGATTGCTGGAGGATACGGGTTCGGTTGGTCTGGCCTCGCACGGAAAAGCAGACGCGATAGTCCTCCTCCTTATGCAACCGGGCCTTAAAAAGCCGCCGCACGGTGAAATCGTACAGCTCATCCGGATGATAACGGTAATCCGAATCGCGGAGATTTCTATTGCGCACATAGTCCGCCACGGAGTGCATGTCCTTGATTACGGCGGAGAACTTTACATCATGCGCGAGTAGCGTGCGAAACACCTCCCGCCGCACCTCGGGAAGGTCATCTTTGGCGTGGAATGCACGGGCGGTCTTTTTCAGCGATGGCACCCCTGAGAAATAGGGGTCGTTGAGGATATTGCGGCGTAGTTCGTCCAAGTCTGACTGGAGTGCAGCGGGGTCGTTTACATCCAGCAGACCCAACATGAAGAATCGCAGCGAACCCGGTTGGCCCAGCAGTAACTTGCCCCTGCCTCCGAAAAGGACCCCATCCCCCGATTCATCCACATAATAGTAGCGGGTACGTCTTTCTGGTTCGGCTGCGCTCACGTAGAAACCTCCAAAACATTTTGCAGTCATGATACCAGACTGTGCCGCCAGCTTGATAACGCAAAAATGGCTCTCGAGTTTCGCTGCTACCCTCGGCTCGGCGCTTCGTGCTACACTGCGTTGCAGTGGGCAGTTGGACGTTGGATGTGTTTGTTTGTAAAACGGAGGTTGGCGAGGAATGGGACTTTTAGACGGCAAAGTGGCGATTGTGACGGGTGCGGGCGGCGGATTGGGACGTTGCCATGCGTTGGCGTTGGTTGGTGAAGGCGCGAAGGTGGTCGTGAACGATGTCGGCGGCGCGCGCGACGGCACGGGCGCGGATACGCGTATGGCGCAGCAGGTCGTGGACGAGATCCGCGCAGCGGGCGGCGAGGCGGCTGCGAACTACGATTCGGTGGCGACGCTCGATGGCGCGGCGGGAATGGTGCAAACGGCCGTCGGCGCGTTTGGGCGCGTGGATATCGTCGTAAACAATGCGGGTATTCTGCGCGACAAGTCGATCCTCAAAATGGAGGAGGCGATGTGGGACGCGGTCATCGCGGTGCATCTGAAAGGCACGTTCGCGGTGACGCAAGCGGCGGTACGCCAGATGGTGGAACAGGGCCAGGGTGGCCGCATCATCAACACGAGTTCCATCGCGGGCCTCATCGGAAATTTTGGCCAGTCGAACTATGGCTCTGCGAAGGCAGGCATTGCGGGTTTCACGCGCGTCGCCGCAATCGAGTTCGCGAAACATAACATCACGGTCAACGCGATCGTGCCGCTGGCCAAGACCCGCATGACAGCGGAAATCGCGGCCATGCCGGACGACTTCACACCTGAGAAGATCAGTCCGCTGGTCGTGTTCCTGGCGTCCGACTTGTCGAGCAGTCTGACGGGCCGCCTCTTCGGCGCGCAGGGCAACCATTACAGCGAGTTCCGCTACCAAATCAGCGATGGCGCGGACACGGCGGAAAACCAGTGGACTCCGCAGGAAATCGCGTCGCGGATACGCGACATCATGCGATAGGAGCGGGCTTTCTTCTACGCGCTCGCATTGACCGCATAGCGCGGCGTTTAGTAGAATTACGTTCTGTTGCCATACTACGTGGCGCAGTCTGACTCGAAAAACGAAGGAGAGATCTACCATGGCGAAGAAAAGTGTTTATTATTTTGGCGCAGGCAAGGGCGACGGCAAGGCCGAGATGAAGAACCTGCTCGGCGGCAAGGGCGCCAACCTGGCCGAGATGTGCAACTTGGACATCCCTGTACCGGCCGGTTTTACTATTACGACGGAAGTGTGCGTCGAGTATTACAGGAACAACAAGAAGTTGCCTGCGGAATTGACCAAGGAAGTCAATGCCGCTCTGGCCAAAGTCGAAAAGGCCATGGGCAAGAAGTTCGGCGACCCGAAAAACCCGTTACTGATTTCGCTCCGGTCGGGCGCGCGCAAGTCGATGCCGGGTATGATGGACACGGTGCTCAACGCCGGCCTGACGACGAAGACGATCCCGGGCCTCATCGCGAAGACGAAGAACGAGCGGTTCGTGTACGATTCATATCGCCGCTTGATCATGATGTACGCCGACGTCGTCATGGAAAAGGCCGCAGGCCTCGAACGGGCCGAAGGACAGGGCGTCCGCCTGCAACTCGAACATGCGTTGGAGGCCGTCAAGAAGGCCAAGGGCTGCAAGCTGGATACGGACTTGACTGCGGACGATCTCAAGGCGTTGTGCGATGTGTTCAAAGGCATCGTCAAGAAGTGCATTGGCAAGGCCTTCCCGGATGACGCGCAAGAGCAGCTTTGGGGCGGCATCAAGGCCGTGTTCCAGTCGTGGAACGGCAAGCGTGCAAAGGAATATCGCCGTATCGAACGCATCCCCGAAGAGTGGGGCACCGCAGTCAACGTACAGGCGATGGTGTTCGGCAACACCGGCGAGACCTCGGCGACGGGCGTGGCCTTCACGCGCGACCCAGCAACGGGCGACAACAAGTTCTACGGCGAGTGGCTCGTCAACGCCCAAGGCGAAGACGTGGTCGCGGGCACCCGCACACCGTCGCCGCTGAACAATTCGACGAAGGGCGAGCAGAGCAAACACCTGAAGTCGCTCGAGGAAGTCAGCGCGAAGCTGTACAAGCAACTCGACGGAATCCGCACGAAACTTGAAAAACATTACCATGATATGCTCGACATCGAGTTCACGATCGAAGAAGGCGTCCTCTGGATGCTTCAATGCCGCGTCGGCAAGCGCACGGGCACGGCGGCGGTCCGCATGGCTGTAGACATGTGCGACAGCAAACTGATTGACCAGAAAACTGCGATTATGCGCGTCGGACCGGATCAGCTCGACGAACTGCTGCACCCGATGCTCGACCCGAAGGCCGAGAAGACCGCGAAGGTCGTCGCGAAGGGTCTGCCTGCGGGTCCGGGCGGCGCCGTGGGCCAGGTCGTGTTGACGTCCGACGAGGCGGCCGAATGGGTCAAGAAGGGCAAGGTGGTCATCCTCGTGCGCAACGAGACTTCGCCGGAAGATGTCCACGGTATGCACGTCGCCGAAGCGATCCTCACTGCGAAGGGCGGTATGACCTCGCATGCGGCACTGGTCGCGCGCGGCTGGGGCAAATGCTGCATCGTGGGTTGCGGCGCGCTGAACATCGACGTGGCGGCCAAGACCGTCACGGTTGGCGACGTCGTAATCAAAGAAGGCGATTGGGTGTCCATGAACGGCAGCAGCGGCTTGGTCTACTTGGGCAAAGTCGGCGTCGTTCCGGCGGACCCGGCGCGCAACAATTGGTACAAGAGACTCATGACGTGGGCCGATGCGACGCGCCAACTCAAGGTCCGCACAAATGCCGACCGTCCCGTCGACGCCGCGCAAGCCATCGCGTTCGGCGCGGAAGGCATCGGCCTCACGCGCACCGAGCACATGTTCTTCGAACCGGAACGCATCGTCCATGTGCGCGAAATGATCCTCGCCGAAAACGAGGAAGTGCGGCGCAAGGCCGTCATGAAGCTGTTGCCGTATCAGAAGGCCGACTTCCTGGGCATCCTCAAGGCCATGGCCGGCAAGCCCGTAACCATCCGCCTGCTCGATCCGCCGCTGCACGAGTTCGTCACGCTCAACGACGCACAGATCGCGGAACTGTCGAAGGAGATCAACGTGCCCGCCGCGAAGATTCGCGCGCGCATCGCGCAGCTCCACGAGTTGAACCCAATGCTAGGCCACCGCGGCTGCCGACTCGGCATCGCATATCCGGAGATCACCGAAATGCAGGCGCGAGCCATCCTCGAAGCGGCCGCCGAATTGACCAAGAAGAAGATCAAGGTGTTCCCCGAAATCATGATTCCGCTCGTCGGTCATCCGAACGAGTTCGCGAACCAGGAAGCCATCGTCCGCGATGTCGCCGCGAAGGTCGAGAAACAGTACAAACTCAAGCTGAATTACATGGTCGGCACCATGATCGAGATCCCACGTGCGGCGCTCGTCGCCGACAAGATCGCCGAAAAAGCCGAGTTCTTCAGCTTCGGAACCAACGACCTCACGCAAATGGGCTTCGGTTTCTCGCGCGACGATATCGGCGGATTCCTACCGGCGTATCTCGAAAAGAAAATTCTCCCGGACGACCCGTTCCAGACGCTCGACCAAGACGGCATCGGGCAGTTGGTTGCGATGGGCGTCGAGCGCGGGCGTTCGACGCGTCCGACGTTGAAATGCGGTATCTGCGGCGAACACGGCGGCGACGCGAATTCGGTGAAGTTCTGCCACCGCGTCGGACTGGACTACGTGAGTTGCAGCCCGTTCCGCGTACCGATTGCGCGCTTGGCCGCGGCACAGGCCGCCATCGAAACCCCGCGCAAGTCCGCCGTAAAGAAACCCGGCAAAAAGTAATTGCACCGTCACTCGAAAACATCGCCC
>CAIYET010000851.1 GCA_903925285.1 Candidatus Hydrogenedentota bacterium
CCGCCGCCGCCGCCGCCCGCGCCGCCCGCGACCAAGTTCAGTGTACTGGCCAACGTTGTATCCGCAAATTCGGGCTGGAAGCCCTGCGCGGCATCGCCCCCATCGCCTCCGGCGTTTCCACCCAACCCCGCATTACCGTCATTGCTCGTGCCGCCAGCACCGCCTACGCCTATCCTGATATCGATGCTAAGGGTAAGCGTTCCAAGCACGGGAATGGAGACCGGTACCTTAATATTCACGGTTTGGGCCATGGCGCCGCCCTCTGCCCCGGTCGCGACGCGTGCACCGCCCGTTCCGAGCGCGCCACCGTTCAGAGCGACGCCTTTCGTTCCGCCACTGCCGCCCATACCGCCCACACTCCCTCCAAATCCAACTCCGCCCTGGCTACCAGGTGCGCCGTTGTTGGTGGGTGCAAAGCCTGCGCCGCCCTGAAGGCCGTCCAAGCCTTTGCTTCCGAGGCCGCCTGTGCCGCCTGTGGTATTTCCCCCACTATTGCCGCCGCCAGCGCCGCCGCCGCCGGAACCGCCCGCGGCCCCGCTCGAACCTGTGCCGTAGGTGCCGCCCGAGCTGCCGCTGCCGCGTGGACCTGGGGCGCCGCCACCGAGCTTCCCTGCTGGCACTGTAACCGAGGCGCCCCATACCATGTCGTTGGCGGACACGATCGACAGGGGGCGTTGTCCCGAAACAGATGAAATATTGACCCCGGCGGGTACATTGACATAATCGAAGTAGAACACGGCTACTGCGCCCTGTCCATAATCGATGACGGCGCCGGTATAGATCGTAGTGCTATTGACGATCAGGGTCGGCAACGTCGCCCCGCTCTGCGTGTTGATGAACACATGGTCGCCAGACTGGAGAATCAAGGTTCCAAGACTGGGTTCGCCCTGATTGATATACAGATCGTTGAGGCTAGGCGCCGCGTGCGCGATCCCTGTGCAAACGGCAACACACAGAGCTATCGCGGCCACTCCACGTAGACCAATACCCGCGAACAGACCGGCGCGCTGTGATGTGTATGACTTTGCTAACGGAATGTACATGGTCCCAATTCTCCCTTAAAGTTCGGAATCTACCGACACTACGAACGGATTATGACAGGACGACTTGGCACTATTGGCACTAGCCAATGCAAATGTCTTCGCAAAGGCCAGATAGAGTTCCTGAGCGGCGCTCTTTTGAATACGCGAGAAAATTGCCCTGAGTACCATAAACGGCATAATACTCCCTATTAGCCACACCCAAACGGCACTGCCTCTACATTCATTATATGCGATAATGATGTGTTTGTCAAGGTGATTGCTTCTGGCCAATCGGGTCAGGAAGGCCTGAAAAACCCGGATACCGGAAAACAGGGGGGATTGCGCATCCCGCTCCTCACTCGATATGGTTTGAACCTAGCACTTTAACGCAATACTTTTTCTAAGTGTAGTTTCTTCTTAATCAACAAGAATGTGTAAGAAAGGAGGGGATATGGAGATGAAAAAAAAAGAGGAGATAAGTAAGTAAAAGTCGATTTCGCCGAAATTTCGGATGATCGCGGTTTAGATCGTCTTCGTCGATATTAGGGAAAGGGAAATGGTCTCTTGTCAATCTCCGTCATCGTCAACTATTTCCACATCTCTCTTTTTACGTATCGTTAAAGCATGTTGCGCTCTTGAAACGCAACTTTGTAGTGCTAGAAACGGTTGATCGAGTCCATGGACACGAACTGAGGAATTCGAGCTAAATGGAAGTTGAATTCCGTTTGGCAGGATCGGTCGAAAACCAGGGTTCGATTTGCCTTCTACGAAAATGCTTGACACAACACCGAAGGTTGGGGTACTATGTGAACGGAATGGATTTGGTTTCTCGATGGGGGTGTGTAGTCGCCATCGAGAACGAACCCGGGAGTGACGCTGTTTGTGAGGCTGGTTTCGCAAAGGTCGCAAGCGCGACGAATCGCAAAGAGGCGTTTTGTGTGCTTATTTTTTTTATGTTGCAAAAGCGAGGCGTGTTGAGATATAGTTGATGCAAGGTTGTGTGCCGCATTCGTTAACATTGCATGGGAGGGAGTCGAGGAATGAAACGCTATCAGAGAATTAACCTGTTAGGCGGGTGCACCCGCTCGCGTTCCGCCGTTGGCGCGGTCGCGATGGCATTCATCGTTCTGCTGGGAGGTATTGCACAGGCAGATATCTACGACAGCGATGGATCGCAAGGCGATCTCGTGTTGGTTGCCGGCAATATCATCAACATCGATACGGGCGTCGATCCGCCTGCTATCACAGGCAACGCCATCGCATATGGTGAAATCGACGCGGGCGTGGCCGTCTTCCGTTTTGGCTACGTCGAAGTGCCCGTCGGCGTGACGATCAATACCCAAGGCAATTTGCCGTGCTCGATCGTCGCGAGCGGCGATATGTATTGGGGCGCCTCCTTTAGTGCGGCGGCCGATACCGTCTCGCGACTCGGCGGTGGTGCCGGTGGTGTTGGCGGTGCGGGCGGCGTGGGCGGCAGCGGCGGCGCGGGCGCTGCCGGCGGCGGCGGCGGCGCGGGCGGCGCGGGCGGCAGCGGTGGTACCGGCGCAGGCGGTGCAGGTGCTTCCGGCGGCCCCGGCGGCGCGGGTATTTCGGGCGGTAGCTCCTCCCCGGCGGCGGTGGGCGGAATCGGTACCGATGGTTTCGCAGGTGGTGCGGGCGTGCTTGGCTTTGGCGGCAATACGACACCCTTATCGGGTCTCGGTGGAAATAAGGGCAACAACGTGGGTGGTACTGCGGGCGGCGCGGGCGGACCCATCGGCACAGCTGGCGACGGAGCCACTGCGCAAACTACTGTCGGCAGCGGCGGCACTCCCGGACCGCGCCTCAATCCGGGAATCACACGCGATGTTGGCGGGAATGGCGGGAATGGAGTTAAGGGGAAAACCGGTACAGCCGGTGGCAATGGCGGTACGGCGGCAAAGGCCGTTGGGATAGCAGGTGGAAATGGTGGCAGGGCAGCCTATTTGGATCTCGCAACCCAGGCCGCTTCGCTGAATCTGATCGCCGGTAACGGCGGCGGCGGCGGTGGTGGCGGCGGTGGCGGCGGTGGCGGCGGCGGCGGCGGCGGCGGCGGTGGTGGCGGCGGATCGTCCGGCGGTGGCGGCGGCGGATCGGCATATGGTGTCGTGTCTTATTCTACCGGTGGTGGCGGTGGCGCAGGCGGCGGTGGTGGTGGAGCTGGTGGCGGTCAACCGGGTTCGGCGGCAGGCGGCGGTGGTTCGGGCGCCAGCGGCAAAGTGGCTGGTGTGCTCGGCGGTACGGGCGGCGCGGCAGCGGTACTTCCAGGTGCGGGCGCTGTGGGTACGCTTCCCGTCGTTGGTGTCATTAACGGCGCTGCGGGCACAACGAGTCCAGGCGGTTGGTTTGTGGCGCCGGCGGGTGGTGCCGGTGGCGTCGGTGGTTTGGGCGGTGCTGGCGGCACGGGCGGCTCAGGCGGCGTGGGCGCTACGGGAGCATCGGGTGCTTCCGGCGGCGGTTCATTCATTTTGGCGGCCAAAGGCCTTCTTAAAATTACGTCGGCGGCGGTCTTGAACGTCTCTGCGGCAGCCCCGGCGAGCGGTGGCGGCGGCGGCTCTGCCTATGCCGCGCAAGCAGGCGTACTCGGTGCCAAAGGCGGCGTGTGCGGCCTAGGCGGCATTGGGGTCGCGGGTGCAGACAGTACCGGTGGCGATGGCGGCACTTCCTCCAATCAGGAGGCTACACCTCCATTTACCTCAGGCGGTCCAGGTAGCGCGGGTGGATCCGGCGGCCTCGGCGGCAAAGGTGGCGCGGGCGGTACGGCTGGCTACGGCCTTCCGGGCATGGTCAAACTGCAAGGTTCCGTGATCCAGGCGGGATCGGCCACCGTAGTCGCGCAGAATGCCTATAGCGCGGGGCCCAACCAGAACGGCGCCTGCACGTTCATCTCAAACATGTCGCTTGCCGCGCGCACTGGCAATACGCCGGTCATGGGTTCCGGCCAACTGAATGAAACCCCGGTGTTAGGCGCCACGCGCAATGACGCGGTCATCACAAAAACAACAAACGCTCCATACGAAGCGACGTGTACCGCATACCCGTTGATCCCGACGTTGGTAAACGGACCGGATACCTATGGCTGGTGTTTGAGCGCCTATTGGAACAAAGCAACCGTCGACGCGGCGATCCCGGTCCACAGCGGGCTTCAGACACTGCTGCTGACGCAAACTTCGACGCCTGCTTCCGCGTTCGAGGGCTACGACCAATTCGTGGTCGTCAACTATGGAGCCACGGAAATAGACAACATTGCGATAAAGGTCGCTGCGGCCAGTGCCATCCTGATTACCGATGTGGTCGATGTCGAAGCCAAACGCGGCAAGCTGGCCGCGGGCGAAGCATGGACGACCACGGTCTGTGCCGGTACTGTTGTAACGTCTGGGATTGGTGTAGCTATCACCGGGCAGCCGTTGTCCGTTACGGTCAATCCCGGCGATTCGCCGACGTTCAGCGTTACGGCGACGGGCACGCAAATCCATTACCAGTGGCGGCGCGGCGCGGACAACATCCCGGATGCAACGCTTTCTTCTTACTCGCTTTTGGCAGTGCCTGGCGACGATGGAGCGGCGTTCTACTGCTACGTGACGAATACAACGGCCCTTCCGCCGTACTTCAGTGCAGTACTATCCGATGCGGCGACGCTTACGGTCAGACAACCCGTCAGTATTACGTTGGATCCGATTTCCCAAACCGTTGCGTACCTGGCGCCGGTTACCTTCAGCATAGGAGCCAGTGGTACGGGGCCGTTGTCGTATCAATGGGAAAAAGACACCTTGCCCATTCTCGACGCGACGGGCACGGAGTACACGATTGCCAATGCGACAGCCGTGGGCGATCAAGGCAGCTACCGTTGTGGGGTTCGCAACATGGTGAATCCAGTTAGTCCCATATACAGTGCTGCTGCAACACTTTCCGTACTGGATCCGGGTGTCGTGGACCAGCCGGCGAACGTCAGCGTCATAACAGGCCAAACGGCTACGTTTACGACTACAACCAGCGGTTCCGGTGTCTTGTCGTTCCAGTGGCAAAAGTCGGCCGACGGAACATCGGGCTGGGTGGATGTTGGTGCCGGTTCACCCGCGCATATCACCGGCTTCGATACAGAAGTCTTGACGATCACAAACTGCGTGGCGGCGGACATCGGTTATTACCGCCTGAAAGTTTCGGGCGCCAACGTGGCCTACTCGGATGTGGCGCAACTGGGGGTCGGCGATCCGGCAATTCTGACCCACCCGCAGTCGTTGACGGTAAATCCGGGCCAGCCAGCCGTCTTCGGGGTGGTCGCCATTGGTACCCCGCTGGGGGGCAATGGCTTCGGGTACCAGTGGTACAAGGATAGCGGCTTAATTGCCGATGCCACAGCGAACACGTATGGCATCCCGGTGGCGCGCTGGGTGAACGAAGGCGAGTACATGTGCCATGTGACGGGCGCAAACGGTTCGATCGATTCGAATCTTGCCCTGCTCGATGTGCTAGGCGCTGAAATCACACTCAACCCGGACAAGCCAGCGGACCAGTTGGCGTACGTGGGTAATAAGGTGACCCTTCAAGTCGAGGCGAGTGGCGGCTTCTGGCCAATTCCACCAGGACCACCGGACGGTGGTTTCAACTTCCAGTGGTGGTTTAGCGCGGCTAAGGCGTCGGTACCTGTCCCCGACTCGAATACTGCGAACCTGATTCTGTCGCCGATCGCGCTTCTCAATGCCGGCCAGTACTCGTGCATAGTGAGCGATGGCGCACCCGCAGAGTTCGCCAAGACGTCCAGGTCGGCTACGGTTCAAGTGGCCGAGCACCTCGCCATCCAGACGTATCCGCAGGGTGCTACCAAGAACGCGGGCGAGACACACACCATGACCATCACCACGACCGGTGGCGCTGGGGCGTTGACCTACACGTGGAAGAAGAACGGTGGCCAGGTCGCGTCAGGTACCGGGTTGACCAGCTACACGACCCCGGTACTGGCGTATCCGGCGGACAACGGCGCTAGCTACATAGTCGAAGTTGATGACGCGGGCGTCGATCCGCCAGTCAGCACGGCGAACTCGCCTGCCATCATCACGGTCGTGAACACGGTGAATCCTGTTCCGGTTGTGGGCTTGATAGGTGTTGGACTTCTGGCGGGCGCCCTGACCTTGGGTGGCGCGTTCACGGTCCGGAGAAAGAAGAAGTAAGCGACTGAGGCTTACGCAGCACGCAAATTGCGAGGCCGCCGACGAACAACGTCGGCGGCCTCGTTGTATTTGACGCAGGCCAACGGTAAACAGCCTTGCTCCACACGCACGTGCTCAACTAGGCGCCCCTTTGTGGATAAGGCATTGAGGGCAGGTCACTATAATCAAGAGTTAATCCGACGAGTTCTCGTAGCAGCGGGGGAATAGACGGACGACATACGCCACAACTTTCAGGATCTCCACAACGACCAGCAAGGAACACGGAACCCAGTGACGCGGCGAAATTGCATTCATTCGGGGTTAGAATATGGGCGGCAACAGCCTGCCAAGCAAAACGGCTTCGGTTTGCTTTGACAAACTCAACGCGAGTTGCAGAGAACGCCAAGTAACGCAGAAAAGACGAGCATATAAAAAAAATGACGGTTAACCTTTGGCCTCGCTAAGAAATAGTTGCTCAGTTGCCGTTATGCGTTGATGCGTTCGAAGCGGCTGGCGGTTTCGGCGAGGTAACGCAGTTCCGGCGCGGCGAGTTCCGGGTCGCTTGCGAGGATGCGTTGCGCGTCGCGTTGGGCGGCATCGAGGAGGCGAGAGTCGCGAATGAGGTCGGCGGCGCGCAAGTCGCTTAAACCGGCTTGGCGGACACCCTGGAATTCGCCGGGACCTCGCAGAAGCAGGTCCTGTTCGGCGATCTCGAATCCATCCGTCGTCGCGCAGAGGATCTCGATTCGGCGGAGGCCGTCGTCGGTCTTGGGCGTACCGAGCAGGAAACAGTGCGATTGCGTCGCGCCGCGTCCGACGCGCCCGCGAAGTTGGTGGAGTTGCGTGACACCGAATTGGCCGGCGTCCTCGATAAGCATGGTAGTCGCATTCGCGACGTCGACGCCGACCTCGATCACCGTCGTGCTGAACAGTGCATCGATTTTGCCTTCCTTGAACCGGCGCATGATGTCGTCCTTCTCGACCACGTCGAGGCGCCCATGCAGCAGCGCCGTCCGCACGCCGGACAATGGTCCGCTCGATAGTTGCTCGAAATGCGTCGTGACCGCGACCAGTTCGCGCTTCTCGGATTCGTCGACGAGCGGACAGACGATGTAGGTCTGAAAACCAAGCCGCGCCTGGTCGACGACATAAGCGTACAAATCGGCGGTCTTGTCCGTGGGGATGCGGCGCGTCTTGACGGGCAAACGTCCGGGCGGCAGTTCGTCGATGACCGTGATATCCATGCCGCCGTAGACCGTCATGGCGAGCGTGCGCGGGATCGGCGTTGCGGTGGTATGGAGCACGTCGGGATACTCGCCTTTGGCCGCCAACGCGCCGCGCTGGCACACGCCGAAACGGTGTTGCTCATCGACGATGACAAGGCCGAGCCGCTGGAACGTCGTCTTTTCCTGGGCGAGCGCGTTGGTGCCGACAACCACGTGCGCTTCGCCGCGCGCGATACGTTTGCGGATCGTAGCCGGCTTGCACATCGAGCCCGTCAGTTGCACGACGGTCAATCCGAGCGGGTCGAGCATTCGGCGCAACGTCAGGTAATGCTGTTCGGCGAGGATTTCCGTTGGCGCCATGAGGGCCGTCTGAAACCCGCCGTCCGCTGCCGCCGCTACGGCATGCAGCGCGACGATGGTCTTGCCACAGCCCACATCGCCCTGGATCAACCGCGCCATGGGACGCGCCGACGCCATATCGCCGAGAATATCCGCGATAGCGCGCGACTGGGCTTGTGTCAGCGCGAAGTCGAGCGACGCGCGAAGCGTCTCCAAGCGCGGCCCATCGACGATGTGAATGTTCGCCTTGGTTTCGTGTTGGTGGGCGGCACGCGAACGCTGCACACCGAGTTGAATGCCCAGAAGTTCCTCGTAGGCGAACCGCTCGCGCGCGGCACGCACGTCTTCGAGAGCGTTCGGGAAATGGATGATCCGCATGGCCTCTTGAATCGGCGGGAATCCATATGTGGCGAGCGATTCGCAAGGCAAGGTTTCCTCCAAATCGTCGAGAACCTGATCGAGCGCCAACGTAATCCAGCGGCGCAGCATGCGTTGCGTGACCCGTTCCGTAAGCCGGTAGATCGGAACGATGCGGCCCGTGTTTAGACGGTCTTCCTCATCGCCCGATAGCAGTTCATAATCGGGGTTTTTCAGGCAAGGCCCCTTGTACTGACCGACCGTCCCCGTGAACAACGCACGTGTACCAGGCTTGAAGGTCTGCGCCAGAAACCCGCGCCCAAACCACGTCGCCTGCATCTCGCCGGAATCGTCCCGCAACGTCGCCACGGCCATCGACATGTGTCCGCGCAAACGGATCTGCCGCGCATTTACGGTTTCCGCTTCGATGGTAACCGTTTCGCCGTCGTGTGTGTCCGCGATCCGCGTGATGCGCGTCCGATCCTGATAATCGCGCGGCATGTGGAAAAGGAGATCGCGGACCGTCGCAACGGACATATTGGCCAGCAAGGCCGCCGTCTTGGGCCCGATGCCCGTCAAAGTCTCGACCGGATCGTTCAGATTCACGCGCGGGCTTATGCTTTCGGTTGCGGATATACGTACTGGCCCGAGTACAGGTCGAATAGCGTCTTGTAGTACTTCATGAAGCGTTCCGGTTCGGCGTTGTACGCGATTTCGGCCAGACAGAAACCCTTGAAACCGTTCGACTTGAGCAGGTCGAACAACTGCTGCCACGGATACTGGTAGACGCCGATTTCCGTGATATGGACCTGCCCGATCCTGTCCTTCAGCAAGTCGAAGTTTGCTTGGATGCTGCCGTTCGCGTCCTGCTCGCCCGAGTTCGAGTTCCAACAGACAAGCACGTTCGGATGATCCGCCGCGTCCATCATCTTACGGATCATCTTCGGTTCGCACGAATCCTTGCCATGCACCTCAAGCCGCACCTGCACGCCAATTCCTGCTGCGAATACGCCTACTTGCCGCAACGCCTTGCCGATCTGCTCGCAGGTCTGTTCGGGCGGCACATCGTCGCGCAGGCCGTTTGGCCGTACCTTGATACTCGGTGCGCCGACATCTGCCGCCAACTGCGCGTACTGGATCGCACCGTCGATGTTCTTCTTGACCTCGGCCGGATCCTTCGCGTGAAACTCGTACGTCGAGCCAAGGCCCACGATCTCGATGCCTGAATCGGCGAACAGCTTCTTGACGTCCGCGCGCTCCTCCTTCGAGAGATCGAGTTCGACCTTGTGCGCATGCGAGGTTCGTAATTCCACGCCTTGCAGCCCAGTCTCCTTGCAGAATCTGATCAGCGTCGGGCAATCCATATCCTTGCCCATATTGTAAGTGACCATGCCGAGTTTCATCAGAGACGATCTCCTATCTGACTAACATCAAACGAGTTATATTTGAATATCATTGTTAGAGTTTTCGGTCGAAAATCGTCAAACGCTAACAAGAAACTATCCAATTTCTCCCCACTGAGTGACACGGGCCAAGAAGTATCTTCTCGGGTATTGGTCACGACCAACGTCAAAATGAACTCGATCTTGCACCCTATATGCACTCCTGTGCTGAATACGATACATCGTGCCCGTTCTTCAGTCAACTCTCATCGGGAACCAGGGCAAACGCATCTAATTGTGCGAAGTCCAGGGCCAACCTCTCCGACGGTTCTTCGTGCTCGTGCTCGTGCTCGTAATTGCAATCGTAATCGTAATCGAGTAGTCATATCGTTGAGGTTCCTGGGGCCATAGACATGCGAATCGCATAGTCCTACCCAATTTCTTCGATTACGAGCACGAGCACGAGAAGGGCATGAAATCGGACAAGCCGGATTTGCTCGGAATTTAGATGAGTTTGCCCTGCATCGGGAACCGCCCATCGTCAAGGAACGAGTGGAAAAGGGCTTGCTGCACGTGGTGAAGGCGTAGCCGATTGAAACCCCAGAATAGCATCACCGGGGGCTGTCAGTACATTATCTTAGCTATGTTATTGCTATTTTGTTTGATAAGACATCCATGGACATGTTCCTGCTGAATTCCAAGCGAGACGGGTGCTGGCGTCGTGTTGCACGGCACCGGCACGGGCGATATTGACCATCTTGGCGGGCGTGACGTTTTTGATCGAGTCCGTGGCGATTTGTGGATTGCCGCCTTTTCAACCTTGATTTACAAATGGTGGAGGTGAACGGGATCGAACCGTCGACCTCTGCATTGCGAACGATGCAAGTAGTACACTGTTGCAACCAGCATAGCCACCATAAACCATTGCCTTATAACGCTTAAACTGTAGCTATAGTGTAGCACGTTTTCGCGTTGAATGCAAGCGAAATATGTGCTCTTCGCCTGAAAACGTGTCAAGTACACGTTCGGGGATTTTAGCGAGAATTGTCGATAGACGGGGAAGCTCCTGAAACCGCATCTATACCCCTTGTTGTCACCCAGGAAGAAACGATCAACAGATCTCAGGAAACGATTGCGGGAGGGTCTATGCCGTCAAACTCGTGCAAGCCTAATCCTTGAACGTTACTGCCGCAGGAGGCAAGCTCCGACCCTCACGAGCCAGATCCGCCTCGTATAGCCGGAGTCGCTCTGCGCCCAACGGTGGGCCTTTTGGGACGGGTAGCGGTACGCGCGAAGGCGGAACGAAACCGTTCAATCCGAGAATCAACGTGGCCACTTTCAACCGTATTCGCGGGTTCTCGCAATCGAGGAGCGCGGCCAACTGCTTTAGGGCACGCGGCACGAGTCGCCTCAATTCCTCGTAGAAGTCGAAAGTGGGCGGCTCGAATGCGTTCGCGGTGGCCGACGTGATGCTGATAAGGATCAGCCTTTCGCGTTCAGCGTCCAACTCGCGCAGATATGCTTGAAACTCCGGCAGTGCCATCCATCGATAGATCGTGCTTTGGTTGATGCTCATCGCACGTGCAACACTCGATGGCCGTTCACCACGAACCAAGAGACGAGCGGCTTCCCGCCGTAGATAGCTGAGTTCGTCCGTATGCTCCTTCGCTTTTCGCATGTACTTCTCCTTCAGTTCATCCGTGCACGGCGTTTCCGCTGCCGGTCCACGGCGGTCCACCATGCAGCCCAAGCCTTTGCCCGCAGGTCTGGCGGTAGATCGCGCGGCGGAACTGGCGGCAGGTCCGGCGCGTCCAATACGACGACTTCCTTGAGGTGTTCGAGGTAGGCCGTTACGGTTTCTGCAAGAGGTGCGTCTTCGTGCATACCGGCAGCTACACCGCTACACCTGCTAATCCTGCTACGTGCTTCGTCGGCTTGTGTAGCAGGTGTAGCGGGATTAGCAGCGTAGCAGTCCGCCTCTTTATGAAGAGAGGTCTTCCGAAAGTCCTTGTAGGCCATCACTGACAACCCTCCATGTTTCCCGCTTTGCATCCGATACTTTTTCAATCTGCCCATGTTTCTCCAGAATTCTGACGATTCGGCGGGCCGATTCGGCGTCACGCAAGCGGTACGGGCCATACTGGTATAAGTGGCGCATTGGGATCTCGCCACCCTGCTTTCGCATCCATTCGAGGGCTTGCTCAGCCAGCAGCAATTCTGGGGTTACGCTCGCCGCGCCCTGTAGGCGAAGTCCCTCTTTCAAATACCACTCGGCAAGCTCTATGGCGTTGTCCATCGTCTCGCGGGACACATCATCGAGGGAAGCATCTTCAACAAGGGTGAAGACACCCGCTAGGCGAAGGGCGTGCTCCGGGATCTTATTTGCGAGTCCGGCGACCGCCTCGGTATCGCCGCCGGGTCCGTTCTGAGTCTCGACGTGATCGTGAAACGCGATCCAGGTGCGCTTGGCTTCGGGTTCGAGGGTTACGGTACGAGGGTTCAGCGTGTGTCCGCCGGAATCACTCACAAGCGGCAGGGGCGTTCTAAGGAGGTCCAGAATCGTCTTCCCGTACCGCTTCATGCGAATATCGGCGCTCAGATCGTGTTCTCGATACAAGCGTGTCCCTCGCGTCGTGTCCGGCCACACTGTCAGTGTGCGAGTCAGGAAGCCTTGTCCTTCGGCCACGGCGCTACCCATGAGCATCGACGCGGCCACGGGTTGCAGCATCAAGTGAAGTGATAGCCGCCGTCCCACCAACAGGCTGATACCATCGCCCTTTCGCATCCGCGCGACGCGTCCACCGTCCCATAGTTCCGAAAGTCCCGCAAGCGATTTGAGGATGTTTTCCTCATTGAATCCATAGCCACCTACCATAAGCCCACCCTCACTTGAGAACAGCCCCACGGACGGCCAGCCCGTGCCGAGGTACGAGTACAAGCCCTCGATTGTGCAGTCCGATATTCTCAAGACCGGCTGTAGCGGCGCTTTCGGTGGCTCGCCCAAAGTGGCCATAGGATCGCCGCCCATGCCCCACTTCCTGGCGGCACGTGCGTGGGCGGACTTGTAACCAGCCGTCTCGTTGATGTAGTCGTTCATCGCCCGCGCGTAGTCTTCCCTCTTTTCATCCTCGAACGTGCGAACCGGCCACAACGCTTGATTGTCAACGGCGGTCTTTCTCTCGCCTGTCACGCCGATAGTCAAAAACCACACCGACATAGGGATGCGCCTTCCATCAACGAGAACGTCGGCGTGCGCCTGCACGGCCAACGCAGCGGTGGACAGGACGGACTGCGCACACATAGCCACAGGTGCTTGAATGCTTTCATGAATCGCAAGGACGGCATCACGCAAGACGCCCGGTAACGCGTCCACTGGGTACCGTTCCATCGGTGGGGCAGTCCGTCGAAGGGGAAGCGGCGCTGGGCGATCCGGTTGTAGCCATTCTGGCGGGACGGGTTCTATGTTGGCTTCAATGGATGTCAGAACGACTTCGCGGAGCATCGGCACGGATTCTGGCGCCGGCGGATCGAATTCGTTCCAGTCCGGCACGTACTGCTTCGCAAGATCGACCACATCGGCCCCTGGGCCAAGGTCCTTGGCAACACGTGCTATCCTGATCTCGCGGCTCCCTGGAAGACTCGCTAGTAACCGCGCCAGTTCATGTGCGGCTTTTTCAGAGTGCTCGTCATTGTCGGGAAGAATACAAATGTTTAGGAAGGCGACCATCACGCTCCAATCGGCCAGTTCTACCGCATTTGCGCCACCGGGCCACGTTACGGACTGAACGCCGAGCGCACGAAGGAAGGACTCGCATTTTTCGCCTTCGGGGATGTATACCCATGCCCTCGGGTCTTTCAAGGACTGCAAACCGAACAAGTGGCGCTTGCCTTCTGGATAGCCCATCTTGAATCTGTTGCCATTGGGCTTGAAGAACGGAATGACCTTCTTGTCTTCTTCTTGGTTGTCATACCGGGCGGTATAGCCGAGCACTTTGCCTGAACCATCGTCAAACGGCCAGTGGTAGACGAGATCGCCAACAAAATCGCCCTCGGTGTAGCGAACTGGAATGCACACGGGGATAGTCGTATTCATACGGCGCACCTCGCGAGTTCTTCGAGCGTTTCGCGGAAGCTGTAGCCATGCCGCGCGCGCAGAAATGCGATCAGGTCGCCGCCATGGGCATTGCACGCGAAACACCGATACGCCCCGTTGTCCAGATTCACTTTGAACGATCCGGCGTGGTGGTCATCGTGAAAACAGCAGATCCCGGCATCGACCCAACCGTGATCGCGGCGAGGTGGGGGCATGCTCGGCAATTCGTCTCGAAACACGTCCAAGGGCCGGAGCCTGTCGAGGATTTTGCGTGCATCCAATCGCGGAGCACGGGACTTGCGGGAGTAGGAAGTCAAGGCTTTCATGGCTTCACCGCCGATCACAGCGCGCCGTTTTTGCGCAGGAAATCTTCGGCTTCGCGGATGGCCCGTTCGCGTTCTTTCGGTGTCCGCGTGCGTGGCGTCGAGGGGGCGGCACGACGTGGACGCCGGACCGGGCCAGCGGCTCCGGCTTCACGAAAGAATCTGTCGAGCGCCTCTTGTGTCGTACAAAGCTTTCTGCCGACGCGCAGACATTCCAAGTGTACGCCCGCGATACCACGATCAAACCATCGGTACAATGTGCTGAGGTGGGGACGCTTGCCGTTAATCGGCGGGATGCG
>CAIYET010000852.1 GCA_903925285.1 Candidatus Hydrogenedentota bacterium
ATCGGCCTGGTCGCGATGGAAGGCATCGACGCCAAGACGTACCCGGTGATCCGCGAGATGGGCCTGGCCGTCTCGCTGGTCGGCAGCCATGGCTTCACCAAAGGCCCGTTCAACCCGGCCAACCACGCCGCCTGCGCCAAGGCCCTCAACGACGGCATCGACCTGGCCGCGTCGGTCAACTGCAAGAACGTCATCACCTTCACCGGCATGCGCGAGCCCGGCATCAGCGACGAGGCCGGGGCCAAGAACTGCGTCGATCTCTGGAAGAGCGTCATCGCCCACGCCGAGCAGAAGAAGATCAACCTCTGCCTCGAGCACCTCAACAGCCGCGACAACACCCACCCCATGAAAGGCCACCCCGGCTATTTCGGCGACCACGTCGACTTCTGCGTCGAGCTCATCAAGCGTGTCGGCTCGCCCAACATGAAGCTTCTTTTCGACATCTACCATGTACAAATCATGGACGGCGACGTCATCCGCCGCATCCGCCAGCACAAGGACGTCATCGCCCACATCCACACCGCCGGCGTCCCCGGCCGGGGGGAACTGGTGGATACCCAGGAACTGAATTACCCGGCCATCATGCGGGCGATCATCGAGATCGGCTACGACGGATATGTCGCCCAGGAGTTCATTCCGACGTGGCCGGACAAGGTCCTGGCCCTGCGCCACGCGGCGAGCGTGTGTGATGTGTGACGGTGGAGCGACACCGGCGGAATCTCCATCAAATCGGCCGACAAGCACAATGCCCGACCCGCCCTAAAGGGGCACCTCAAGCCAGCTCAGGGCAACGCCTTGGGTATGAAGGCCAACACTCAAACTATAACCAGCACCAAAGCCGAGCCCTGAAGGGGGCCGCCCCACCGAGCCCCAACCATCGGGACAGAGCCCGTAGGGCGTGCTTCAGCACACCACGGAATGGAGCGCCACGCCCCAAAACACAGCCGCCCCCACAACGCCACAAGCGTCCCCCTCCCGAAAACCAACCTGATGGTGTACGGGTGGACAACTCGATATGATCGAAATTCAACTCGATCGACGAGAAGAGGAGATTTCAACATATGCCCAACGACTTGTACTGGCAGGCAGTCGTAAATGCGCTCGAAATCAAGCCCGTGAAGCTCGGAGAAGTCAACATTGAGGCGCCCAAGAAGCACAATGCCGCGGCAGTAATGACGGCCTTTCTGGCCCAGCGTCTCCGTCAAGTCGATCCAACACTGAAGAAAGTGCGGAACACCACGTATGCTTGGAGCGGCGGCATCATCAATATTCGGAACGCGGTGAAAGATGAGATGTGGACGAACATCCGGTTGAAACTTGCCGAAGCCTTGCATAAGCAAGCTGCCGAGCGCGACGTATTGTATCTTTTCACCTGTTGGGAACCGAACGACACGGTACTGCACGCATGGGCGGTGCCAGAGGCCGTAATGTATGGAGCGCTGCCTCGCTTTCCCGTGGAAAAGGATCCCGGGAAAAAGACGATCCGAATCAGGCCCGGTAATAACAAGTTTGAAGTCATCAAGGATTCCCCAGAGTTAGGGGGCTATCACGTTGCGGTCGAATTCACTGAATCGGAACTCAACAAGCTCAAAGAGGCGATGAAGGCCGATGCGGCCGCGAAGGCGGCCGGGTTAGACGACGCTCCTGTCGATGACGTCGCCGAGGAGTCGGACGATTCGGATGATGTGATGTTCACCTCGGCCACGGTCGCGTTCGTTCGAGAGCTTCCGCAACACACAACAGATCCCGTCTGGCATGAGCAACACAAGCTTCGCTTCCAGAGGGATCTTCGCGATCCGATGCGCTCTCTGCTTGAAGCTGTCCGTACCAGATACATTGAGCAGCTTGACCGCGAAGTGGCAGGCGTGAAGCATCAAATCTCGAGGCTCAAGAAGAACGACTACGGTCAGGGAGGGTATCACGATCACTTCTGGTTCGCTTTCTATGACCCATCCGCCGGCAGCAAGATCCATTCGCCACAGTTGTATTTTAGCCTTCAAGGCGAGACTAATAGCTGGGCTTTCGGTTATTCGATGGGCAACGATTCTGCTGCTTACCTGGAACCATTGACAAAGGCAATTCTGGGAAACGTCGCAGCCGTTGTCAGCCATCTCGCAAAGTGCCCGCCCGGAGCGTTCGTTCTTCTCAAGGGTGGCGACAACAACAAGAAGTATGCGCCTGCGGAATGGGCCGAGTACCTTGGAACCCATCCTGACCAAAACCTCGGCCTTCCGTCGGAGAACTTGGAATCCGTTTCCGTGCGGTGCGAGTATCCGCTTGACGAGTTACCGCAATACTCGGGCACATTGGCTACGAAGGTTGGGGAGTTCTTTCGATGGGCTTGGCCATTCTTTCAGGCCTGTCGAACAGGTCAATGGTCAAACCCGACGGTTTCTGGCGAAGTCGGAGTCACCGACAAGGCAGAAGACATCGAGGTTGACGAGGACGCACCACAGACCATATGCGAACTCGCGGCTACCACGTCACTGGCGCAGGAACCGCTTCAGGATCTCGAAGACGCGCTCCTGGTTAAGCACCAAGTGGTGCTGACCGGCCCCCCAGGGACCAGCAAGACCTACATTGCTCGTCAATTTGCCCGATATTTTGCCAGCGGAAGGCTTGGGCGTTCACAGGGACAGGTAAAGACCCTGTACGTCCACGCCAACTGGACCTACGAGGACTTCTTTGAAGGGCTCCGACCGGACAACAATGGGGGGTTCTCCTTCGCCTCGCGAGACGGGTTGTTCTTGGACTGGGTGAACCGCGACCTGAAAGGACGCCCAGGTGATGCGCGCCACGTACTCATCTTGGACGAGTTGAACCGCTGCGATACGGCGGCTGTATTGGGTGAGTTGCTCCAACTGCTTGAATACGCCGGAGAAACCATTCCACTCCTGTCTGGTCGACCATTCGCATTCCCGCGAAACGTATACATCATTGGCACAATGAACAGTGCGGATCGGTCGATCGGCCGCTTGGATCTTGCGTTGCGCCGTCGATTCTTTTGGATCCCGCTGCTTCCACAGCCTGAGACGCTTGAACGATGGCTCAATAAACCGGGTAACAATCCCGTCGGTTTCAACGCGAATTGCCTCACAAAATGTAATGCGCTGTTGATACAGGCGAATATTCCCGCAGAGCAACATGTCGGCCATGCGATGTTCATGGGTCAGACTTGCGATGCTGAGGATGAGACGCCGAACGACATCCCATTAACCGCACGACGTTTGCGCCATGTCGTGCGATTCAGCGTGATGCCATACCTCCGCGAACTGCTGGCGATG
>CAIYET010000853.1 GCA_903925285.1 Candidatus Hydrogenedentota bacterium
CCTCACCTTCTCCTTCTCCTTCTCCTTCTCCTTCTCCTTCTCCTTCTCCTTCTCCTTCTCCTTCTCCTTCTCCTTCTCCATCTCCTTCTCCTTCTCCTTCACCTTCACCTTCACCTTCACCTGTGGTGGAGACATAGGCCCCCGGGGCATCTTGCGCGGCACGCGGAGTTCCTATGCGGTCATTCGGAACCTCATTTGTCATAATTCCGGCAGGACTCAACGGCGGGCTTGGTCTGTCTCCGCCGGGAAAACTCGGCAGTGGATAGGTTGTCGCAGTGAAGACGTTGCCACCGGCCACGAGAAGGTAGTTCCCATGTTGCGGATCCTGCAGTGCGGGCTGCACTGTATTGATCGTGTTGGAATCGCGAATCTGCTGCGCAGTACACGTCGGATTCCCTTCATAGCACCCTTGGTCGCTGCTGTCCCCAACGCCCAGGGTGTGGTCGGCGGGACCATTCCAGATCAAGTTGCCATAGATTGACAGGTCGCCGTCGGCGGTCACCGTCGGCGGGAGATTTGAACCGGCTGGCGGCGAGGCGGGGCCTGCAATGCTGAAGTGCTGCCATTCGCTCTGATATCCCGGCGGATTGTAGACAAGATTGTTGTAAATAGAGATGTGACGACACGGGATAGGGACTTCGTTTTCCGAGCCGGTTCTCGTCGTACCCCACCCGCCAGCGGTGAGGTTTGCCTGTGCGGCCGGGATATCACCGTCACAACTGCGCAAACCGTAGCCCACTTCGATTACGTGACTTCTCTGGCCGACGCGATAGGCCGTGTTGTATGCGAAGAGGATGTTGTAGCCGCCGTTGGTTCCGAAGCACGCGCCTTGTGAGTCGTGGATGATGTTGTTGACGAACTTGATGTCGTAGGCCTCGTAATGCAGCCACGGCGAAACCATATACTCGAAACCGGTCCCTTGGCCTGCGGTGAACCCGCCAGTGGTGCCGTCGTAATACTCATTCCCCGCGACCGTAAAATACGCGGAGCCTCCTTTGAGATACATGCACCAGTCACCTGAGTTATGGATGCGGTTGCGCAGGAAATGGCCATATTGAACCGCCACGCAATCCACAGGATTGTCGAATGCGCCGGAAATGTCGCAGTCTTCAACGTACAGTCGCTGGGACTGGTTGCACTTAAGCCCTTCCTGGGCCTCGCGGGTGCTCGCGCCATCGCCGTTAATCGTCACTCGCTTGAGGAAGATGTCGGTGCATCCGGCAAAATGGATCATGTCGCCGCCATCCGGCGCCAAAGGGATCACGTTGATATCAATCAAGTAGATGAACGAGCAACGATTGACGTTAAGCCCACCCCGAAGTATGGCGGTACCACGCCCGTCGGCGGCGTGCGTGATGATGGGATAGGTCTGCGTGCCCATGTAGGCTTCGAGCCAGATCGGGACCGAATCCGGCGGATACGTGCCGGCAACGAGCTGGATCTGGTACCCCGTGGTAGTCAATGCGGCTTCGCGCGGAATTCGGAGCCACGCCTCTCTAATCGTCCGCAATGCTTCGCCGCGCGACGCGCCCGTCCGAACGTCATCGCCGTTGACCGGGTCCACCCAGATATCGGACAGGACCGGGGAGCCGACCACATAGTCTTTGATATCAAGTACCGAAGCTGCCGCGGCAGTATGAGCCGAGCAGAGAACTGCGAGTTCGACCGCAAGAAGACAGAGCGTTGCTCTGGCCGAAGCACTGCGCATGAAACACTGGCTGTTCATAGGCACTCCTGTCCCGGTTCAACGGGAATTGGCCAATCTCCAAATTTCTTAAGCAACTACGGTCGGTCGTAGCCACTCGTTCAATTGTGCGCTCTTGAGGCACAGCGCGTCTATCATCCGATGAGTGTTGTTGGGGAGAGGGGGTAACAGCAATTGCCTGTCACGCCCGGCCTTCACCCATCGTCTGATGAATCTGACCGGGGGATCCCTTGGCCCGCACTTCGGTAAGTATCTGTCGGCACAATGGGTTCCTCGCCGGGATTACCAGCCTCCGTTTCGCCCGGTGCGGTTATTTTGCCACAGCTTACTGCAACGCAAGGGATTCGTTCAAGTACTGTCGGATGATTCCCTTGCGTTCGAGAGATCTTTCACTTATTCTGGCTTGAATGCGTCAATACTCTGGAGAATCTCAATGCCGAGTACGATAGTCGATTTGCGGAGCGACACGATCACGCAACCTACGCCTGCGATGCGCGAAGCGATGGCGCGCGCGGAGGTGGGCGACGACGTGTTCGGCGAGGATCCGACGGTCAACGCGCTGCAACGCCGGGCCGCCGAGTTGTTCGGAAAAGAGGCCGCACTGTTCGTGCCGACGGGCACGATGGCAAACCTGACGGCGCTCCTGGCACAGACGCGTCCCGGCGACGCGATCATCCTGAGCGACGACGCGCATCCGTACAACTTCGAGTCGGCGAACATCGCCATGGTCGGCGGGCTGTTGACGAAGCTCGTACGCGCGGAATACGGCGTGATGACTTGCGAAGACGTCGCCGCGAAAATCGTCCAAACCAACGACCATCATTTCGCACCGACAACGCTGGTAACCATCGAGAACACATCGAATCGCGGCGGCGGCGCGATTTATCCCATCGAGTCCATCGCGGCGATCGGCGCGCTGGCCCGCGAACGCGAACTGCGGTTCCATATCGACGGCGCGCGGATTTTCAACGCAGTCGTCGAAACCGGCGTCGCGCCGAAGACCTACGCCTCTCATGCCGACACGCTGTCGTTTTGTTTGTCCAAAGGACTCGGTTGTCCAGCGGGATCTTTGCTGGTTGGCGACGCCAAAACTATCGACCGTGCCCACCGATTCCGCAAGATGCTCGGCGGCGGTATGCGCCAAGCGGGGATCCTCGCAGCGGCGGGCCTGTACGCGCTTGACCACAACATCGAACGCCTGCGCGACGACCATGCGCGCGCCAAGCATTTCCGCGACGGAATCGAGCGTATCCCAAGTCTGGAACTGGCTCTCCCCTCGCCCACCAACATGGTCTACATCCGCGTCCAAAAAGCGCACGCCTTCGCTCAACGTCTTGCGGAACAAGGCGTCCACGTCCTCCCTACCGCACCCGACCGGTTACGCGCCGTATTTCATCTCGACGTGACCGACGAGGGCGTCGAGCATGCCGTCAAGGCATTCGAGCGAGCGCTGGAATAACCGCGCTGTTGACAAACGTTATCGCCAAATGGATAATTAAAAAGCGATGAACCGAAAACGATACAAAGCGGTGGCAGCAATTCTCTGCCTCTCCATAAACTTGACCAGCATCGCATATGCGGGCCAAGGGGCCGTCTTGTGCATCGCTCACGACCATGTGGCCATCGAGGCGGCCTTGTCCAACGACTGCTGTATCGAGTCGGGCGCTCCGAACCATGCAGACGGCCCGACTTTCGTAAGCCGCCGCGGCACGCCTACTGGGAATCTTGCGAACTGCGGTCCGTGCATGGATATCCCGCTGTCAAGCGAGTTCCTCGCGTCATCCTCATCCCACGCACCGGCGAAGTCCAAGATGATCGCCGTCAACGCCACGTTGAATTGCCTGACTCGACTGGTCGCAGCGCCGCTCGCAAATGGCTCTGTTCCTACGCCCTATCCCCCCACGAAGCTCTCCAGCATCTCCGTCCTGCGCATCTGAGAATCTCCCACACCCTCATTGTTTGGCCAAAAATCTCTTGATTGCGTTTTGCCCAACCGGGCCACGACCCAAAGGAAAGGGTAACTATGCAGATATTTGGAGGCGATCTCCTTAAGTACCTCAATGCTTCTATAGCATTGCTTTTACTGGTGGGCTGTGCGACGACGCCGTCAAAGCGCGATCCGGTTGACAACGTTCCCGCACTCTCGGCGCTCAAGTCCGCCGAAGTCATTGAGCGCATATTCTCCGACCCCGCTCGACCCGCCGCCATACAAAGCGACGCCGCCGTTCTCACGCTGGCACAGGTTCAGTCCGTTGCCCGCAAGAAGAATCCGACTTTTGCCGAGTTCGAGGCCAGCCGCCAAGCGGCAAAGGCCGAGGTGTTGCAAGCCTTGGCCTACCCCAATCCGGACATCGAGATCGGCCTGGATTCTGCCTTGGGGTTGTTCCAGCCGATCGAATTCCCCGGGAAACGCAAGAGTCGCCGGAACGCCGCCGAAGCATCCGGGCCTATTGTGGAACGCGAGGAAGACGTGTTCCGCGCGACGCTCGCGTCCGACGTCGCCCGGGCCTATCACACGGTTCTCTATCATGAGCATGCGGTCGAACTCGCCAAGGAATCGCTACGAACCGAGCAAGAGATCGCGCAGATCGTCGGACACCGGGTCGACGCGGGTGAGGCCCCGGAGATCGACCGCATCAAGGCGCAAGTCGAGTTGCTCAAAGCATCGCGAACCGTGCAGGTCCAAGAGCGGCAACAACTTTCGGCACGGGCCGTGCTCGATGCGCTGTGTGGCCGCTCGCTGCCGCCGGGTTTTGGCCTGGAAGACACGCTGGACCTCCCTTTAGCCGACGTCAATATGGACGCGGCAAAAGAGATCGCGTTGTCCCAACATCCCGTGCTTCGGCGATTGGAGGCCGTATTGCGGCAAAAGGAGTTGAGCATCCAGCGCGAACAAAAGGCTTCGTCTCCTTCGCTCAGGCTCGGAATCCCTCTGGGGCTGGAGGTTCCGCTCTGGAACCGCAACAAAGGCGGAATCGAAACCGCCAAGGCCGCTTTACAGAAAACTCAAGCGGAGTTGGAACGGGCGCGCCAGGAGATCCTGCGCGACCTCGATACGAACATGCAAACCTATGAGAGCGTACGCGAACAAATCGAGGCCTTTCACGGCGGACTGCGCGCTGCCGCCACCGAATCGTTGCGCATCGAAACTTTCCTGTATCAAGAGGGCGAAGTGGACTTCCTTCGACTACTCGATGCGCGCCGCACGACCCGCCAGACCGAAGCTGAATACCTGCAAGCACTATATGACGCTCGGATCGCCCGTATCGAACTCGAACGGGCCATTGGACTCGGAGGTGAAAAAGAATGAAACGGAACCGCAATATCAAGGCCCTCGTTTCGACGATCATTCCCGTGATCGCCCTGGCGTTGGGCATCGTGGCCTATGTAGCCAGTCAGGACGCGAAAGTCCAGGCCCAACATGAGTCGGCGACGCCACCCCATGCCGAAGGCGATGGCCATGGCCACGGCCAGCCAAGCGAAGGCAAGGCAACCACCCATGGAGACGAGGCAATCCTCTCCCCCGATGCGATCAAGCAGAATGGCATCCGGGTGGAACCGGCCCGCAAGCAGTCGCTTGGCGAAACGCTCACGGTTCCAGGCCGCGTTTCCTACAATATGGAGCAGATGGCCCATGTTGGGACGCCCATACAAGGGCGCGTGGCGGAACTCAAAGTCAAACTTGGCGATCAAGTCGAGAAGGGCGATGAGTTGTTGATCATCGACAGCCCGGCTTTGGGCGAGGCGCAGAGCGACTTCCTTCAGAAGAAGACCCAGGTCGAGGTGGCGGCTTCGGCGGTCGAAGTGGCCAAGATGGCTGCCGAACGCGCCAAGAGGTTGCTCGAAGGCAAAGGCATTGCTCTCGGTGAATATCAGCGGCGCGAGGGCGAGTATAAGTCCGCATCGGGCGCGCATAAATCCGCGAAGTCCGCCTTGACGGCCGCCGAGAACACCCTGCATCTGTATGGCGTCGGCCAAGAAGAGATAGAACGGCTGATCGCCACCTGCGAAATCAATCCCCGCTACACCGTGCGCGCCCCCATCGGCGGCCAAGTGATCGCGCGCGAAGCGACATTGGGCGAAGTGGTCGGGCCTGATCGCGAGGCACTGCTCACGCTGGCCGATATGAAAACGCTCTGGGTGCTGGCCGATGTGCCCGAGGGCCACATTCGGCGGGTCGCCATCGACGCTGCGTCAACGGTGACGTTGGAGGCCCTTGGCGACCAAAGGTTTCGGGGAAAGGTTGCCTATATCGCTCCTGAATTGAATAAAGAGACTCGCACGGTTCAGGTGCGCGTCGCGCTCGAGGACGTTACGGCGCCCATCCGTCCGGGCATGTTCGCCCAAGTCCATCTCGCGTTCGAGCAAACTGCGAACGAGCCTCCCGTCGAGATGCTGACGGTTCCGGAAGCCGCCGTGCAAACATACGAGGGCGGTCCAACGGTGTTTGTCGAGGTCGCCGGCGAACCCGGGGCATTTGCCTCGCAGCCTGTCAAACTAGGCCAGTCCAATGGGCTTGTGGTGTCCATTCTGTCGGGTCTCGATGAAAGTTCGCGCGTCGTTGTCGAGGGCGCCTTCGTCATCAAGGCCGAACTCGTCAAAGGCATCATGGAAGGCAAGACATGCAGCGGACACTGAGTAGGC
>CAIYET010000854.1 GCA_903925285.1 Candidatus Hydrogenedentota bacterium
ATAAGGAGGCGTCGGCGATAGTGGGAAATGGATGTCCATCGCGTGAATATAGGCGAAAAAAGGGGCGTCCCGGTGACTCGCGATCCAAGGCAATACCTGTGCGTTGAGACTCTCGAAGTTGGGCACTCCACCCTTGCCAAGCACCCAGGGCAACTTGATGAACTCGTCAAACGATTTCGACAGCCGGTCCGACGCCTCGAACAGCGGATGCGCATCAAAGAATACGGTGCGGTAGCCGTTGGCCTTCATCGTGGCTCCAATCAAGGCCTCATGTTGCGGCACCACCCGCTGGAACGTGGCACGGGGAAAACGGTCGCTGAGAGACGCCACGGGGAAAGTAACGCCCCGTCATGTACGAGGGCACGGAGAAGTTCGCGGCTATACTCCCGACAAATCCAGCAGGACATATCGAACAGGCAATGGCGCCGCCCGTCTATTCTCCAAGGGCGTGGGAGTTACGGGAAGAATGGGAATCATGGGAAAAATTTTCCCATGATTCCCATTCTTCCCATCATTCCCATCATTTGTCCCACTAATGGCAATCCCCGCCCTATATTTTATGGCGTCCGAAACATGCGCAGCATCAAACGGAGATTCGTCAGGTGTTCGCGAATCGAGCGAACGGGCAGAGCAGCACGGGGCGGCCACTGCTTGAGCGCCATCACATAGGCCTGCCAAAGAAGATAGAACACCAGATACAGCCAGGATAGAGGCAGGGTGCAAATGGTCTCGCAGTGCTTGCGCAGCCAAGGGACGCGCACAAACAAGTCGAACAATTTGTGCAGGTTTTCGATCTTGCGTTTCTCGAGAGGCGACTTGAAGGTGAAGACAGAGAAGCGTCTGACCGAATGCGACAACGGGGCATTCTCCGGCAGGAATCCATGCGCCACAGCATAGTCGTAAATGGGCGTGCTCGGCCAAGGATAGAGGAGCGTTGCCAGTGAATAGGTGGGACGTATCTTCAGGTTGAAATCCAGGGTCTTGAGATCGGTCTCGAAACTGTTTTCGACGGGTATCCCCACCAGATTGAACAGGAACAATCGTATACCGTGTGCTTTCACAATTTCGGTGGCCTTCAGTATCTGCTCGTTCCTCAGATTACGGTGCAACACCTCGTTGGCTACGCGCTCATCGGCACACTCGACCGCTATCCATATGAGACGCAACCCCGTTTGCTTCAGAAGGCCGATTAGCTCGTCTGTGACATACTCCGGGCGGCATGTAATTCCGAACGGCAGCCCTACGCGCGCGCGATATTCTTCGCAGAATGCCTCCATCCATCCAGGCGGTTTCAGGCCAAAGTTGTCGTCGCAAAATCCTACGGCCCGGAGCGGATATCGTTCCTTCACCGCGCAAATCTCGTCCACGAAACTGTGCGGCGAGCGGTGCCGCATAATCGAATGACTGTCCCGGTAAAGCTGGTTCCACCGGGCGTTGTAGCAATACGAACATCGGTGGGGGCATCCCCGTGAAGCCATGAATATCTTCCAGCCCAACCGCGCTAGATAGGGGTCGCCATCGTACAACACCCGGTGATCGGGAATGGGGAAAACGTCGAGATCCGCCACGAGTGGCAGCAACGCGTTTCGGCGGATCTCGCCCTCGTGCCGCACCCAGAAATTCGGCGTTTCCCAATAGGCTTCGCCGGCCTGGAACCTGCGGCAAAATTCAACCAGGGCCAATTCGCCTTCCCCGATACATATCGCGTCGCACTCCGGCTCATCCTCGATCATCTCCGGCGAGAACGTCGGATGGACCCCCCCAAACATCGCCACAAAATCGAACTTCTTCTTGAGTTCATGGTTAAGCGCGACGTGCGAAGAGTAATCATACGTCATGATACTGTAGCCCACGATGTCGGGCTTGAAAGTCCGCATAAGATCCCCAAGACTTTTTCGCCCAAGGCGCACGGCAATGGCATGGCGGACTTCATGACCGTTTGCGCTAAGACATGCCGCAAGAGACGAGATGCCCAGCCGGGGCATTCGGTTCAGTTCGGCTGATAAAAAAAGGATTTTCATGCGTCACTCCCAGCAAATTCGGCGCGAGTGTAGTCGGCGGCACGATAGGCTTTCAAGTTGAAGCCCGCTCACAGATGGCCTACTGAGAGTTATGTGAAGAAATCATCCTGACCTGTGGCGCAGGCTGACAGCCCGCGCCACAACTTATTGCCGATTCTTTCACAAGCTCTCAGGGTTGCCTCAACTCATGATGTCACATCCCCGGTGTTTGCCGCAACACGTGCGGCTTCGAAATCCCCAAAGTTCCGCCAATCTAGGCTCTTACCACCCGCACGCCGTGCCATGTTTGACAGCGCCTATCGGTGTTGCTAGAATCGCAAACACCTGTTCCGAGGAAGTTCATGTCGGCAATCAGGGAGGAGTATCTATACCGGCGTCCGCTTTCGGTGCCGCTTCATACGAAACGGCAAGTTGTCCTAGAGGAGTGCAAGTCATGAGAATCCTATTCCTGACAGCGGAATATAACAAGATGTCCCGCTTGGGCATCGCTTGGCTTGCCGGAGCTTTGGCCGCGAACGGCCATGAGGCGCGTTACGCCGTCGCCTCGCGACTGGGGCACAAGCGCCTCAGAGAACTCCTGCAAGCTTATCAGCCGGACATCATTGGCTACAGCACCATGACGCACGATTGCCCCGCGCACGTAGCCCTGAATCGCGAACTCAAGAAGGAGTTCACGTTTCTGGCGCTCTTTGGGGGCATCCATCCGACGTTTTCGCCGGAGATGATCGATGAAGAGCCGGACTGCGATGCGGTATGCATCGGTGAAGGCGAACTGGCCTTGGTCGAGTTCTGCCGACGGATCGAGGCCCATGAGGCCTATTGGGAGACGCCAAGCTTTTGGGTGCGTCACGAGGGCCGTATCTGCCGAAACGAGTTGATGCCGCTCGTGTCCGACCTCGACACCCTGCCCCCTCCCGATCATCGCGTCACCTACGACGGAGACCCTTTTCTCGGCGCGATGGGCGGCAAGCTCTTCATGGCTTCGCGTGGGTGTCCTTACTCCTGTACCTACTGTTTCAATGTCCGGTACCGAGACCTGTACCGTGGCAAGGGACCGTCCGTCCGGCATCGTTCGGCGCGCGCAGTGATTGACGAGATATGTGCGGTAAAGGCTCGGTATCCCCTATGGTTCACCGGGTTTCCGGATGATAATTTCGCGCTCAAACCACCCGGATGGATCGATGAGTTCTGCAGCCTCTATCGAGAACGTGTCGGTGTGCCCTTTAGCTGCACCTTCCGGCCTGAGTACTTCACCGACGAGGTGCTCGCCGCGCTCAAGCAGGCTGGGCTGTACTCGCTGATGCTGGCCCTGGAATGCGGCGACGAGCGCGTTGCCAACGAGGTCCTTGGCCGGAATCTCTCCAACGACGAGGTCCTGCGGGCCGCCGAGAGGACGAACGCGCACGGCGTAAGGTTAGTTCTGATGAACATGCTGGGAATGCCCGTCGAGAACAGTTTCGAGGTCGACCTCAAGACCCTCGATCTCATTATCCAGATGCGGCCCATCGTCACGCTGACAACTCTGCTCTATCCCTGGCCGGGCACGCCCATTCACCAATACGCCATAGATCACGGATTCTTATCGCGCGACGAACCGCTGTCCCCATCCGTCAGGCGTCATTCCGTGTTGACCTTCAAGTCGCTTCTCGAAAAGCGCAAGATCGAGAACCTGCACAAACTGTTTGATCTGTTTGTTCAGTTCCCTTGGCTGCGGAAGTACTGCGAGACGATCTGCGCGCTGCCGCTGTCCCGCCCGTACCTGGCGTTGTATTTCATCCGTGTGGCCTATACCCAAACATTCAAGCAATATCCCGTCCGCGCGTTCCTGCCGGTCGGCTCTTTGCGCGAATACCTGTCGTGCCTGTACCTTTACCTACGCCTGCTTCGCACGCCCTAGCCGCGGAAATAACCCTGTCGCCCGGAGCATGAAGAGTTTCACGATGGAAGCATCATACCGGAGGAGCCGTTGGCTCTACTTCATCGAAGGTCCGAATGGCGTGGCGCTCCTAGAAGCCGCCTCGCTGTTCTATGTCGCCGTGCCCCTCGTGATCTTTGTGGTGGGATGGCTGCGCCTCCCCATCGCGCTCATCCTTGCTCCCGCTATCGTCTTCTGTTTTGCGCACAGCGGCATGCGGGCGGTTGCGTGGGCCCGCGACGCTTACGGCTCGAAACCGCCCCCCGATGCGTCCTACACCGACGAGGATTTCTTCTTCCGAGCCTTTCTGCTTACGGGCGTGGTGGCCTTTCTCGTGGCCTGCACAGGCATTGGCGGCTTCACTTTTCGATTCTCGGACTATGCGTCATACGATGGACTGCTTCGAGTCCTTATCGAGCATCCTTGGCCTGTGGGAGCTATTCTCGATTTCCCCAAGCCCGACTCGTATTGGCCCAACATGTGCCACTACTGGGCCTATTTTCTTCCACCGGCCGTCGTGGGCCGTATTTTGGGGTGGAACGCGGCCTATATATTCATCTATTTCTGGCACACGTTCGGCGTGTTGCTGTCCGTGATCTGGTTCTTGCGTCTTGTCGGGACGTTTCGGTTGCGCTATGCGCTGTTGTTTCTCCTGTTTGGCGGCATTGATCTCATCGGATATTTGTGTACTACGCCTTTGCCCGGCCTGCAGGATGTCACCTGGTTGGACTATCTCACGGGTGCCTTCTGGTGGTCCACCGGACGCGGTTGGATGGCGCACTGGTCGGCCAACTTCTCTTTGCTGACGCCCGATGGCCAGACGGTCATGGGCGGCGTCTTCTATCGATTCTATGGCATGCTTTCGTTCTTGTTCGACGGCCCGAATCACGTGTTGCCGGCTTGGGTTCTGCTGTTCATGGTGCTTCACGACGCACTGCGCCGCCGCACCGTCGAGCGCGCATTCCTCCTCACATCGATGCTGCCGATCTGTTCCGTATTCGTCACCATGGGCGCGATCCCCGTGCTCGCCGCCGCCGTAATATACACGCGCGCCAAGCGGCTCTTCTCCATCGGCAATATCATCGTCGGCCCCGCTTTGGTCGTGATCTTGGCGCTTTATTACCAGTCCGTGGAATCCAAGTTTCCTAACAGTTGGCTATGGCGGTTCCAAGATATACGCCAGACTTGGTCCTATCTCCTCCTGTATTATGCGTCCGCATTCGGCGTATACGTTCTGGTTGCGCCAAGCATGCGGGGCAATGGCTACCGGCCAGGCCGTCTTTGGTTTTACCTGGCCGTAACGGTTTTCCTGCTCGCTCCCTGGTACCGGCTCGGCGTCTACAATGATTTCACGACCAAAGCCGTGATCCCTTGCCAACTCGTCTTTCTCGTATGCCTAGCCACGGCCATTCGCGAGCCTTCAGGCAAGTGGGCTTGGCTTCGTCGCAATCTCTTGGTCGCCGCGCTCGTACTCGGCTCGTGGGCCGCGTTCGGCATCGTCTACCGCGCGATCGATTTTGGATTCTCCTTTCAGCCACCTCCTTTCCAACGGGTGCTGACCATACTTGAAAAAGCCGTTAGATATAATAAGACCGATGAGTGGGTCATCCCGCACGCGGACATTTTCTTCTGGCAGCACCTTGCGCGCCCCATCACCTACGTCCACATTCCGGAAGACCCGGCTGTCTATGTCTATGACTTTATGAAGACGACCATGGACATGGGCGAGTGGAAATATTTCTCCGACGATCATCGCATAACTGGCGACGGACTCGTGATCACGACCTCCGCCAACCAGCCGCTCATTCGATTCGACAATGTGGACCTGGATACGCGCGAGACCGGCTCAATCGCAATCGAGCATTCGGTCGTTGACAACGAGGGCAAGACGCCCGACTACTCGATTGTATACCTGTGGGCCAGCGAACAGGATATCTGGAAACTCGGCGGCTGGTGGCCATTTCACAACTGGCGGTCCAACGTCGTCTTTCCACCACGCGATCCCCTCTCGGCCAACTCCTACTGGCGCGGCAAGGTCAAGAGCATGGCCCTATCGCTCAAAGTGGATGGCGATCCGGACAAACGCTATACGGTGACGCTACGCCGCATGGTCTTTCTCAAGCGGTAATCTCGTCAGTTCGACTTGGCCGGGATCTTGGACGCTTCGATTCGGCCCTTCAGCCAGTCTATGAACGCCTGCGGCGCGGGCGTTGGAGATTGCTCGGTTCCAGCGAGGATGCCCTGGTAGTCCTTATTCTCAAGAAGCTGCAGAAAGTACCCCATGCGCGGATCCAAGTGCGCGGCATCCAGCGCGCAAGCCTTGCGCAACGATTCAACCGCTGCGGCCTCATCATTCTCTTCTACAAGAGAACTCATTGCCTGCCCCACATAGCTTTCCGCGAGGGTACGAAGCGCCAGCGCATAGTTCGGGTCGTATTGAAACGCCGCGCGAAACGCCTCCTGCGCTCCGGCCTGATCGCGATGGCTTTGGGCGAGCCAACCCTTCCGCAGGGCCCGCACAGCCCGTGTCGCGGGTTCGATACCCGCCCCCGTTTCGAGCGCGAGTTCCAGGTTGCCGTAGATCGGCCGACAAGTTGCATCAAAATCAAACAGCCACCGGAATATCGCCATGGCCGTGCGGTAGTCCTTCGCCTCGGCCAGGTCCAAGCCCCGGACGGCAAGCTGCTTCGAGATTTCCTCGTTGGAATCCAATGAACGCGCCGTCCGCAGATAGCGAAGTGCCGTCGCCTCACCGTTGGCGCGTGCCCAACAGATAGGCACGAGGTCCATATACGCCAAGGCGTACTTGGGATCGTAATGGACCGAATCGAGAAGCGCCTCTTGTGCCGCGTCCAAGTCCCGCCGCCCCCAATCGCCTTGCGCCCTCAGAAGAGCCCGCACCGCAAGAATCGTGTTCTCGATCTCCCCATTCTTCTCCAATGCACGCTGCAAATTGCCATAGGTCGGACGCGAACCCGGCTCAAACTCAAACAGCCAACGGAACGTCACCATCGCCAAACGATAGTCTTTCGCGCCAGCCAACGCCAAGCCCAGATTGGCGAAGGCCTTCGATACGTCCAGTCTGTCTGCCTCCGCTACGCTATCCAGCTTGATCGGACCAGCCCTCCCCGAGGTTATCTTGTACACGAGAACATGCTCGATTCCGCCAAACTCCGTGCGTACGAACTCCAGGCCTTGGTTTTTCAACGCATCCTCGAACTCCCGGTTGGGGCCTGAATCAAAGTAGGGCCTCAGCACGACGGCCCACACGAGCCGCCCTTTGTCCGCGTCGGATTGGCGGCACTGTTCGAGGAAGAATCCGGCCTGGCGTGCGAGCGTCGGAATGGACTCCGCCGAGGCAATCGCCAAGTCCGAGGCGCCCAGGTTATATTCGAACACATCGCGCCAAATGCTGACATGAACAAGTACGAGATCGTTGGATTGTGCCTGCGATCGCACCAACGCCGACGCCGATTGCCAATCGGTTCGTTGCGGCCCCGGTTGCAGCGCAACCCATTGAAATCCGATCAGGCCCGCAATCGCGGCTGTGGCCCCAACGGACTTCCAGGTATTTCGCGTAACCGAAATGGCGCCGCCAATCATCAGGTATAACGCCAGACTACTGTGCAGCGTGTAGCGAGGAAAAACACAAGGACGCCAAATCAGAGAGGCAGCGTAGAGCACGAGCGCCGGTGCAAGCAGCCACGCCGCCAAGAACAGGAAGTCCTGAAACCCCTTTCGATCCGTGTCGCGGCGAGTATAGCGATTCCATCCAAACCAGGCACACGAACCAACAAGAACCACCGCGAGCGCCCCATCCAGTCCGTACCGCAAAGGACTGGTCACCCAATAGTCCGACAACCGCAGTTGATATGTAAGGCTCACCACGTCGTCGGCAAAGAGGTCTCCCAGAAATTCGAAGAAACTTGGCATCCTCATCCACGAACCGGTGCTCTGTGGCGACCAAAAGGAGACTTGGCTCAGATAGATCGCCGACGGCAGGACGAGAAGGCAATGCGCGCCCACCCACGTCGCAACGGACTTCAGCGGCCGACGCCGGAACAGAATTAGGAATACCGCTTCGACGCCCAGCAGCAGCAACGCGAACGGATGCGTCCACAACAACAAGAAATTGCTCGCAAGGTGGGCTGCCCACCAGCGTCCCTTCCACGATTGCACGAGGTGCATGAACGTGTAAGCGGAAAGCAACGCCAACAGCGTCATTAGAACGTACATGCGGATACCTTGCGAATGATGGATGTGGTTCGGGGAAAGCGCCATGCACAAGGCCGCCGCCAGCCCCGCGCGTTTCCCGAACAGGTCCCGGCCAAACACGTACAACAACAAGACGCTCGCCATGCCGATCAGGATCGAGAACAGACGCAGACTGTGGACCGACGATGCAATATAATGATACCACAGATACTCAAGCGAATAGTACAAGGGAAACGTGGCCGGATCCAGCGTCCGATTCAGCTTCAGGAACTTCCACAACGACGACGCGCCCATATGGGTAAGACTCGTGAACTCATCCCACCAGACCGACTCCGCCTCGATTCGGTACAAACGCACGATTACGCCCAAAGCCACAATCCCGGCAAGGCAGACCGCCGTCAGATACGGATTCAGATCTTCACGCACGTTGCAAGTTCGCGTCTCGGACATGTCCGTTACGTTGCTCCCATAATTCCCATTCTTTAGACGACGCGTTCTCGCGCCCTAGCGCCCTTGCCCGCCGCCTTCGGCCAGCAACGCTTTTTGCAAACCTTGCTGGGCCGGTTCAAAGTCCGGGTTCGTTTCGAGCGCTCTGCGAAAATGCCGGATGGCGTCTTGCGTTTCATTCGCCATCAGTTTGAGGTTTCCGAGGTTGCAGTTGGCGCCGACGTGGTTAGGGTTGAGTTGCAGCGCACTATTGTAGAGCGACACGGCGTCCTCCACCCGGTGCACCCGCATCAGCACGTTCGCGTAATCCGTCAAGATATCGGGATTCTTCTTGTTGTTCTCGACGGCTTTGGTGAATTCAGGGATGGCCTCTTCAACGCGCCCCTGCTCCACCAAGACGTTGGCGATGTTATAGTGAGCCTGTTCATCGTTCGGGTAGACCTCGATCGCCTTCCGAAAACTTTCGATGGCGGCGTCGGGTTTTTTTTGCGCCCGCATCAATGTCCCCAGGTTGTTGTAGGCCAGGGGGAACTGCGGCACCAGGCGAACAGCCTCATTATAATGCAGCAGCGCATTGTCGTAGTCCCCCTTCCGATAATACTGATAGCCGATATTGTTGTGAATGTTCGCGTCGGAGGGAAGCCATTCGAGCGCTTTGGCGTACTGTTCGATGGACTCGTCGATCTTGTCTTGGCCCGCCAACGCCGTCCCCAGATTATTCAACGCCAACACAAAGTTGGGCATGATATCGAGCGCTTGCCGGTAATACTTGATCGCCTCGTCGAACTGCCTGTTCTTGTAGGCCTCATAACCGAGATTGTTGTAAATCGTGGGATTGTTCGCGTCCACCTTCAGTGCATACTCGTACCACTGCAACGCTTCGGCGGTCTTCCCCAAGCGCGAATAGAGAAGTCCCAGCGAGTTGGGAATGTTGGAGTTCTCCGGACAGTTCTTCATCGCTAGCCGGTAATATTTGACGGCGTCATCCACACGGTCCTGCGCCTCTGCGGACCGCGCCAGGTTGTAATAGGCGAACTCGTCCTTGGGGCGGATTTCGAGTGCCTGCCGGTACTTCTCCTCGGCTTCCTTATATCGTTTAAGGTTGAGCAACAGGTTACCCCAGTCGTTGAGCGCCAGCGTAAAATCCGGCGCTGCCTTCAACGCCAACTCGTAGTGTTCGAGGGCCTCGTCGGTCTTCTTGAGCCGGACGAACAACAGCGCCATATCGTTGTGGGCGCGCGCGTCTTCCGGATTCAACCGCAACGCCTCGTCGAAATGCTTCAAGGCCGCGTCGTTTTTTTCTTGACGCGCCAACTCGCGCGCCATGAGATAGTGAACGTCCTGATTCGTCGGGTTGATGTCCAACGCCTGCTGGTAGCGCTCGATGGCCTCGTCATTGCGCCCTTGGGCCACCAGCAGGCGTCCCATCTTATCGAGCACATAGCCGAACTGCGGATCCACCCGAAGCGCCTCTTCATAGTGCTTCATGGCCTCTGCGGTATCGTTTTGTTCCGCGAGAATCCCCCCAAGTTCATTGTGGGCGCGGGCATCGTCGGGGTTCAGCCGCAACGCCTCCTCGAACTCCATAATTGCCTCATCATGCTTGCCCTGGAGCATCAGTTCCCGCCCCAGCAAATAGTGGATGTCCTGATTGTCCGGGTCCGCTTGCCGCGCCGCCCTATAATAGGTCATCGCCTCATCATTCTTGCCCTGGGACGCCAGCAAACGTCCCAATTGGTCCAGCGCATACGCATAACCCGGGTCTATCCGCAACGTTTCCTGAAACAACCGCATCGCCTCGTCCACCTTGCCCTGGCTGGCGAGGATCACGGCCAAGTCCGTGTAAGCCGTCTTGTCATTCGGGTCAAGTTCGATGGCTTTCTCGAACGCCGCAATGGCTTCGGGAAGTTTGTGTTGCGCCGTGAGTTCACGCCCGTAGTGGTAGTAGGCTTCCGCGGACGCCGGGTTAGCCTGAATGATGGCCACGTGCCGGGCGATGGCCTCCTGCGCCTTGCCTTGCGCGACCAACAGCCGCCCCAACTTCTCGAGTACGGCCCCGAAATGTGGCGCCACACGAAGCGCCTCATCAAAATGCTTGATCGCTTCATCCGTTTCGCCCGCCTCCGCCAGCAACGCGCCCAACCCGTGGTGCGCCCGCGCGTCATTCGGGTTCAACACCAACGCCAGCTTATACTGCTCGATGGCCTCGCCTTTTTGCCCGAGCTTCGCCAGCGCGCCCGCGAGCAAGTAGTGAAGGTCCTGGAACCCCGAATCCGCTTTCAAGC
>CAIYET010000855.1 GCA_903925285.1 Candidatus Hydrogenedentota bacterium
GCAACGTCGGCCAGTCACCGAAAGCCTCCACCAGCGCATTGTCAGCGAGCTTGTCCAGCAGCGTGTTGCAGGTCCTGCAGATGATCCCTTTCGGTTTCAGCCGTCCCCCGAGCGCATTCGGGATGATGTGCGCCGCGGAGTCATTCGCTCCGGTCAGCGGATCGCCACAGCCGCGGCATATATTCAGCATCATGCTTCGAGCTTCCCATGCACATGACACTGAGGTTCACCGCTTCCTAGCGTCATTTCGACCATCCAAAGCCTCTTGGCGTATCCATCATTGCATCAAAGGCATCAGCATCCGGCTCCTCCTCGTGTGTGATCACACGCGCCGCCGGAAACCGCACTAGGAAGATCATCAGCTCGAACTGATCCGAGACGATGACCGATTCTTCCGCATCCAGCGACGGATGCCATTCGCCGGCCGACACGTTGCACCACTCGTTACGGGCATGATTCGATGCCGCCCTTACGCGCTCTATCGCGGAGTGAGGGACTGGTGTGCCCGGTGCAACATAGGCACGTCTGCTCGACGCGAGCTTGCTCGGGTACGACCAGCAAACGAACTCGTCCCGTGCCACGACCAGCATCGCAGCCTCGGACGTGATCTCAAGCCATTTGAGAGCTGTGGCGGTAAACGAGGTCTGGTAGCGATCGGCCACATGCCCGAGCAACTCCAGCGTGATCGTTTTGCCGTCGATCTGCTGACGGAAATCGGTCGCCGGCATTAAGAGATAGGACGCGAAGATGTTGGCCTCCTTCTCCATCTTCCGCGACGCTTCGCCATAGTAGTCGAGCATCGAGCCTTGCCCACAGCGGAACTCGGCCTGGAGTTGCCGATGGCACAGGTAGTGCCCAAGCTCATGCGCCAACGTGAAGTTGATGCGGCCAGGCACGGTGACATCCTCGTCATACGAGATACACCAATCCCCCTTCTTCACACGCCTCGAAAGCATGCCGTCGATGCCATTGACGCCGTGAGGAACTACCAACCCCACCGGGTCGGCGAAGCGCTGCTTGGTGACTTCCAGCGCAAGCATCTTCACGTCAACCGGAAAGGGCTGGGCTGAAGCTATCCACAACTTCGACAGTTGAATGCCCCACGCCATTGGCGTCACGGGTTCAGTCATCGTCGATTGCTTTCAGAAACTTTTCGAGCTGGGCGCGTTTCGCTGGATCAAGCTGGCCGATTCGCCGGAAGAACGCCTTGTCGGCGTCCGACTCGGTCGGCGTCTGCTTTTCATCATCAAGCAGGTATTCGACCGTCACGCCAAACACGTCCGCGATCTTGCTGATCTTGTCCGCGGACGGCCGTACAACTGGGCGGTTCTCTAGCTCCCAGATGTAGCTCTTGCTGGAGTCCGTCTTCTGCGCCAACTCGTCCAGCGTCAGCTTCAGGCGCTTTCTTTCTGAGCGAATCTTGTCTCCGAGCGGGGTAGACAACCGTTTTCTCCTCGTCTACGAGGCGCCCACGGCAGCGGAACCGCTGTCCAGCAGCCCGCCTTCCATGCTCGGCCTCAGTTCCTGGTAACGCCATGTGTCCGCGCAGCAGTGCGCGTTTTGAGCGACTACCACATTGTCGGAAGTTCAGAGTAGGCGCATTTTAAGTGCTTGACAAGCGAGTTCTTGCTGGGCAAACTTCAAGTGCGCCTACACCGAACATGATCGTTGGCGCTTCCTTCAACTTCTAGGAACTGACCAATGACGACCACGACCAAGACGACGACCATCAAATGCGTCGGAAAGCGCCTCATCGGCGGCCATGGCCACGAGCACATCATCCACCTCTGGTGGATCCGATGCGAGAACGGCATCGAAACCAGCGAGCGCGGCAACAGCACGCGCGAGCAGATGGTTGCGTACATCGAGGCGAACGGAAACAACTCCGTGTGGTGCCCCGACCGCAACCCGAACCTCAAAGGTGCCTGGGTCCACGTGCACAGCAACGGCCGCATCAAATATGTGCAGACCGTCGCCGACGGCCGCAAGACCGACAATCTGCTGTACCTTCCTAACATGTGACCCAGGAGAACTCGTCATGACCGACAAAGTCTTCGTCGAACGCCGCCCGCAGGGCGACTACGCCATCCGCCGCCCGAACTCTCAGCGCGCGAGTGGCGTCGCACCGACCCAGGCCGAGGCCATTGCCGAGGCCCGGCGCCTCAATCCCGACGGCCCCGTCTTGGTCGAGCGTGTCCGCACCACGAACGTCGGCAAGCCCGACAAGTGGC
>CAIYET010000856.1 GCA_903925285.1 Candidatus Hydrogenedentota bacterium
ACATTTGCGCTCACCCAACACCGGCGCGGAAGCCTTGCGCGCGGCGCGGTGAATGCTTTCGCGCTTCGAATGATACCGTAACCTGTTGCCATTCTGAATTCTGACTCCTGTATTCTGAATTCCTACTGCCTTTTTTAGGATAACCGATCCATCGTGTTTCGCCCGCGAATTCCGTCCGGGCGCAAGAAAGCGGAATCCTACCACACGCGCGGCGTTCCGTGGAAATCGCCCGTGGCCGGGCGATCGCGTACCAAGCCGCGTGCATGGGCGCAATCGCGGGATGGTGTGTGGATCTATTTGTGTGTCTGACGCCTCAGCAACGCGGCGCCGGAGCCAAGAATCGCAGACAACACAGCATACAACGTGAATCCGGTCGGCGCGGGCAGTTCGGGAGGAAGCTCCAGGCCGATGTCGGGGAGCCGGACCGTGTTGCCCTCCCCGATGGTAATGCTGCCGGACGTGTAAGGAGCGTATCCAGGCTTAGACACGTCCAGCCGGTAGGTGACGCCGCCATCGAGGTCCGCCAAGAGGTAATACCCCGCGTTGTTCGAGGTTTGTTTCATACCGGGACAGGCTGGCGACAACGTGAACTCGGCGCCGAGAATCTCTTGCTGCGGCTGAAGACTGTCAACAACTCGAATCACGAGCGCTGCCGCACCGGCGCACTTGGGGCCTTTGCAGTTACTAACCATGAAAGAACGGACGGCGCTGGGAGGGGAAGAAGCGCCCCAGAGATCTACGGCAAATACGCGCCAATGGTAGGTGTGCATGTCGAGGATCCCATCTTCGTACCCCAGCGTCGCCCACGGCTCTTCGATATAGCGGACAATCGTACCCGAACCGAATACACCGTCTTCGTCCACCTCGAGTTGGTACGACACCAGGTCGTCGTTTGGAGCCGTTGCCGAGTCCCAGAGGTATGGCAGCGGCGTCTGGATCACGTCGTTGTCCGCCGGTGTTACAAGGCTTGGGGTGGGCGGCGTCGATGCCGCTTGAAAGGTTGCCAGCAAGACGCCTGCTCCAATAAGGACCCGCCGGAACGAACGGCAAAAAAGTGCACCATCCCTCATAATCGCACCTCCTCTCGTGCCCAAGGACACTCGTTTTGCAGAACGATTGCGCACTTCCAAGAATAAGTGGCGACTTTGTCTTATTTGCCCAACACCAGCATTCCCTCACGGGCTTAGCTTACGCCAGCCCAATTCCTTCTGTCAATGTAACACAGGACAAACGGTTGGTGGTTCACGCCTGCGAGTGATAACATGACGCGGAACAATGCGAGGGTAATCTCATGGATCGGCGAACGTTTCTTAAAATGAGTGGGGCGGGTTGCGCGGCGGCATTGGCGGGATGTCAGACAACACAGACAAAGGCCGGGGGCGGTACGGCTGAGAAACATCCCAACATCGTCTACATTCTGGCCGACGATATGGGGTACGGCGACCTTTCGTGCCTGAACCCCGAATCGAAGATCGCGACGCCGAACATGGACCGCGTTGCACATGAGGGCGTCACGTTCACGGACGCGCATTCCGGTTGCGCCGTATGCACGCCGACGCGCTACGGTATCATGACCGGACGCTATTCATGGCGGACGCACCTGAAAAGCGGCGTGCTTTTTAGCTGCTCGCCGCCGTTGATCGCCCCCGAACGCATGACGGTCGCGTCGCTGCTCAAACGCGCCGGCTACCGGACGGCCTGCATCGGCAAATGGCATCTCGGCCTCGAATGGGCCACGACCGACGGCAAGATACCCGATCCCGAAAACCTCGATTACTCGAAGCCTATCGCGCAAGGTCCATGCACGCGCGGGTTCGACTACTATTTTGGCATCCCGGCGTCGCTCGATATGATCCCGTACGTCTACATCGAAAACGACCGCGTTGTCGAACCCGCCACAGTACGCATCGAAGAGGGAAAGGGCACATCGTTCCATCGCGGCGGCCTCAGTGCGCCGAGTCTCAAGTTCGACGAGGTGTTGTCCACACTGACGCGCAAGGCCGTCGAAACCATCGACCGTCACGCCAAAGAGCATGCCGCGGAACCGCTGTTCCTGTACTTCCCGTTGTCCGCCCCACACGCGCCGATCCTGCCCTCGCAGGCGTTCGTGGACAAGACGGGGATTGGACCGTACGGCGATTTCGTCGCCGAGTGCGACTGGGCCGTTGGCGAAGTGCTGGCGGCGCTCGAACGCAACGGGATGGACCGCGACACGCTGTTCATCGTCACCAGCGACAACGGCGCCGCGACCGTGGCGGACTTCGACGCGCTGTCCGCGCACGGTCACAATCCCAACTACCATTTTCGCGGACACAAGACGGAGATATTCGAAGGGGGCCATCACATTCCGTTCCTGGCCCGCTGGCCCGGACATGTCCGTGCGGACAGTTCGTATGCCGGCACGACCTGTCTGGCCGATCTCATGGCAACCGCCGCCGAGATCGCCGACGAGAAACTGCCCGACAACGCCGGCGAAGACAGCGTTAGTTTCCTGCCCGCGCTGCTCGGCATAACCTCGCAAACGCTACACGAAGGCGTCGTGCATCAATCCACAAACGGCTCGCTGGCCATCCGCCAAGGTCCATGGAAGCTCGAATTCTGTCCCGACGCTGGCGGTTCGGGCAAGCCGAGTCCCGATAAGGCCGGCGTCGCGGACTTGCCGCCTCTGCAACTCTATAACCTCTCGCAGGATATCGGCGAACGCGAAAATCTTCAGGCCGAACATCCCGATATTGTCGAACGACTGACCCGGCTGCTTCAAAAATATATCGACGAAGGCCGAAGCACGCCCGGCAAACCGCAGCGTAATGATCGGAATGTCGATATCTGGGGGCCGCGCGGCAAGAGAGAATCTGGAGGTTTTTGACAGCGTTCTGGAAAATTTCTACGATACCGTCTCAGGGATCGCAACGCCTCGTCCGAAGAAAGCGCGGACTCGTATGGCTGCTTCTCGGCGATGTTCTTCATTACTGTCAAGATGCTCCACGACATCAAGGTAGGTATCGGGCGCCTCGCGAGGCGGATTCGGCCAAATAGGTTTCGCGGTAGATGTTGAGTACGTGTAGGCACCGTGGACGGTTTCAACCCCGCTACTCAAAAGGTCCAACTGAGTTATTGCAATAGCGTCAACCAACGGTGTTTCTACTGTTTCCCAAAAAAGAGATATCGTGTCACTGATGGCTCCACCTGATGATGAGCAAAACATTTGCTGGTACAATTCATAGGCCTTTGCGCTCGGATTGTCAAAGTGCCCCAAAACCTCAACGCCTAACTTCTCTTCTGGGAACACCGGCAGTTGGGTCTCGCTTTTCTTTCTTGCAAGTGCACACATCTCTCGATAAAGATTACTTAAGGCGTTTTTGGCCAAACTGCCAAGAATACCACGAGCATCACCCGTGTCATGAATGAATGCGATCATACGCTCACCCGCATCTCCACTCATGTTGTCGGGTTTCCGCAATTGTGTAAAGTTACCTATCTCAGCGGTTACTCCCCCGCTGAACCGAAGCTCATCATAAACCGGCCGGTAGAGCAAGAACCCCTTGCACTGCCTCACCAAGAGATGGTCTCTTCCCGCCATCTGCAATCGAATTGACTCTCTTAGGGTCTTCAGTGCTCCCGATAATTCAAGATCTGCGAGCGGTATTTCTGCTCGACGTCCGGTAGTATCGAGAGGCGGGTCAAAAATGAGAGAACGGGCGCGTCGTTCATATTCCTCGTAATCTTTGAATCCGGGCGGCAGTACGTAGAGCAGTTTATCGGGTTCCTCAAGGGGCCAACGAGGGGTTAGATGAGGCAGGAAATGGAGTCCATCAATCATGATTCTATACTCATCTATCGCGGTTGGCATGATCGGAACTACACGGCGATTTTCGACAGTCTTTTCCGACAGGACTTGGACGATTTCCGAAAGATGCTTGACAAAAGGAGGCCACTCGTTTTTCAGCGCCCTTTCTTTTCGAGGCCTGGTTATGGGGTGAGAAATGTAAACGGGATAGGATGCCCCCAAGCCCAATTCTTCCGCCGCCTCACCCAGGAGAAGACGCACTCCCGTTTCGATAGGGTGCTTTGTTGCCAGAACGGAGTGTTTGCAGTCGAGCGCTCTCGCGACGTTCGCGGTGGCCTCTGTTTCCTTCTCACGCCATACTAGGACACGTAGAAGATCCTCAATGGTAAGAGACATTGCGTCTTTATAAAGTAGTCGTAGATTCTTAAGGTCGACGTCGCTCCGTTTGAATTTGCGTTCTTGCCGCTCCTGAATATCAAAAACGTCATGAGGCCGCGAAAGGCAATAATAAACATCATAAAGATCATCTATTAAGGTCAGAATCCCATCAGGTTTCTTGACGCAAAACGCACCCAAATCGACGGGCGAATAGAACTCGAACGTCTCCGACCGATAATACTCGAAATTGACGATGATGATCGCAATGTCGGGATTCGACGCGCTTGCTGCTTGAAACGCTTTCGTGTATGCAAGAGGCCACTTGCTTCTTATGTAGTCCTGGCATTCTCTCCCCACCAAAGCGGCCAATGGCTTGCGCGCACCAACCTGCTGTCGGTCTTTACATGCTTCCAGTAGTTCTTTTCCTACGTGCCCGATACCGACCGTCTTGCCTTCGCGGACAAGCCAATCCCTTAGTTTTTTGCAGACTTCGCTTTTTCGCAGACCTGGCATACCCCCGAGCAGAAAAACCTTCATTTGCCTCCTCCGTAGCGCAAGTGACAAGAAAACGCCTGTATGTCAGTATGGAGTTGCACTATAGGCATCTGGATTATCCAAAAGATGCTGGATAGTGTCTCGGACGGCGGTCGGCCCATGGGATGCATAACCATCCACCCAGACCGTTACAGGTCCGGATGTTGGCACGCTTCGGAAATAAATGTGCGCCTCATCCATCTTATCTACAAACTCTTGCTCAGCAGGTTCAAGCCCATTTACGAATAACTTTACTCGGCACATTATGCAGTTCCCTCATGAAAAATCAGATTAACCAACAATCTTCAGCAATGCCAGATAACCGACCATTTTATCCGCTCATCTCGGCCAACGATTCATCTTACTCCATCTCTCTCATTAAGTTTACCATGATCGACTTCGTACTTGCCAACAGAAAACACACGCCTTCGTATTCGCTACGAGGACATGATAGCGCGCTTCTACCGCCAACTCACACTTAAGAGCTTCCTGCAAACCCTCTTTGCACTTGCCCCTGCAATAATCATGTTATCACGTATCTGGCCGCGCGTCAATGGATTTTGTGCACGAGGCAATTTGAAAACGGTACCGTCTTCGCACTAGCATGCGTGTCCTAACCGCCGCGCGCAAGGCTTTCGCGTCGGCTTTGGATGTGAATTCGCTATGAAAACGGTGATGGGCGACGAGCTACGGTCATTGGTGACAGGGATATTCCATCATGGCGGACTGTCTGAACGCGACGGCGCGCTCATGGCCGATTCGCTTGTCCATGCGAACCTGCGCGGGACGGATTCGCACGGCGTCATGCGGGTTCCGCATTACATGCAGCGCCTGCGCGCGGGCTCGATCAATCCGAAACCGAACACGCGCTTCGAGCGAACCGGCCCGGCCACGGCGACGGTCTTCGGCGATCATGGATTCGGCCATGTAACGAATTGGGACGCGATGGGCTGGGCCATCGATATGGCGAAGGAATCGGGCATGGCGCTCATCGGCGTCGCCGAAAGCAACCACTGCGGCGCGCTCAGTTTCTTCGCGTCGCGCGCCATCGAGGCCGGGCTGATCGGCATCGTCTTCACGCAGACGGACAAGGGCGTGGTCCCCTTCGGCGGACGCGTCCCGTTTTGCGGGACCAATCCGCTGTGTTTCGGCATCCCCTCGAGTTCCGGGCCGCCCGTCATGCTCGATATGGCGACCAGCACCGTCGCCGGCGGCCACATCTACAAGGCGCGCGTCGAGAACACGCCCATCCCGTCCACATGGGCGTTGGACAAGGACAGCCAGCCCACGACGGACCCGCACGCGGCGGCGTACTGGACGCCCATGGCCGGCGCGAAAGGTTTCGGGCTTGGCGTGGTCATCGATATCCTTACCGGCGTACTGTCCGGCGGCGCGTATGGCCCGCACATTCCGATCATGTACGGCGACTACGACAAGAAACGAAACCTGTGTCATCTCATCGGAGCGCTGGATTTTCGCCGATTCGCGGGATCGGATTCTTTCCTCGATCAAGTGGGCGCGATGGTTTGCGAATTGCATGCCGCGCCCGTGAAGGAAGGCGTCGAGCAAGTGCTGGCGCCTGGCGAGCCGGAGTATCTCCGAGTGCTCGAACGCGAGCGGAACGGGATCCCGATCGGCGATTCGACGTGGGATGAGTTGCAACAGTTGGCGCAGGAATAACGCGGCATTGAACAAGGATGAAAAAGGCTTTAGGCTTTAGGCTTTAGGCTTTAGGCT
>CAIYET010000857.1 GCA_903925285.1 Candidatus Hydrogenedentota bacterium
AGATGACAGATACTCCCAACCCGGCGCACACTACGGAAATTAACCACAACCAATACTCCCTAGAAGCCACCGTAGGACGATTTGTAGCATACTGCTTGATGTCATCTCCTTGCTTTAATCCAATCGTTCTACCACCCAAAATTGTTTGATAGTATTCGCAACGCTTCTTCAAATCGGAATTGCTTTCACCAGTAGGGGGAGTTCCGCCCCTAGCAATGTTTTGCAGTAACATCGCACTTGAAATCTCTCCCGTCGGAGTCGTGATAATGGTTGACTTCTCCGCGCCGTCTTTCGCCGCAACCATCTCAAGCCTCTGTAGCTCCGCAAAGTCTTGCGTGGTATTGCAGACCGCGTAAAACGGAGATATGAACCGCATTTGATTTGCGCGTTGCGCTTCCCCGATATGGTAAATGTAATCCTTTGGAACAAGGGTGAAGGTGGAGTTTAGTTCCCATTGTCCGAACGAGTCTTGCACCCAGTAGCCTACCTTTTGACGGGTTTCTCTGCCGTCTCCGAGTGTGATTCTCTCCATTTCCACGCCGTCAATAATAGAATCTCCATCCTCGTTCCATCTCCCGAACGGAGTTTGCACCCGGTGAGCCTCTACCAATTGAAGGCATGGCCGCATTCCCACAACCCGGCTCGGTCTCCACGAAAGTTCTTGCTCGGTGAATGGACGGCGCGTAGGAATGATAAAGCTTTCTCCATCCGTGCGCTCGTCAAGATGCGCAACTTGAACCAAGGAAGCTAAGTCCTCTCCTTCCAACCCAATGCTTGACGTTAGCTCTGTCCAGACTTGCTTTGCCGTTTCGTTCCATTTGTCATTGGAAGAAGCTGGGGAAAGATGCAAGCCGTTCGCCCCGACAGTAAATGCGGAGTCTATTTCCAAAACACGTTTAACAAAAGGAGAGTTTTGCGTCAACCAGCGAGCGCGACGCATCAACTCCCGGCGCGTAACGAAATTCTGATCCCACCTGGCATCTTGAACCAAAGACGGCAGGTAGCCTCGGTCTGGCCCTACAATCGGCCAACCACTCTCGTAGTAGTCCCTTACAACCCCTCGCCGTGGAGCTACAGCCATTGTTTCCGGCGATATTCCAATCTTTTGGTCTATTGACGCACAAACCTTTTCGTAACCCCTCTTAATGGAAGATAGAAGGTTCACGCGAGAATACCTCTACCTTCTCCTAACCAGCCCGGAGATGCTGGCAAGTCAACCAAAGAGAAATCAGGATAGACCGTCGTAACCGCTACCAAGTCACGACACATCATCGCCGTGTAAATCTGAGCATCGGTAGGATTAGCCGTCCCGCAACGAACGAAATCGTTTTTCCTATCGTCAAACTCGTCAATAAGAAATCTCCATACAAGCTGCCATTCCGCAGGGGTAATCTGCCCTGGAGCATGAACAGAGAATCCAGTTGACCGGCTTCCCATTCCGAGATGTGAAATTGAACCTTGAGAGATAGCATCCCGCGCCGCAGTTTCGTATTGACGCAAGATAACCCGAAGAGACAATGTGGGATTAGATGCTTTACTTGCATCCATCGCATCATCAAACGCCCCTCGGATAATCCCCATGCTTGTCGGTGCTACTCGGTTCACATAGGCACAATCCTCCTACGTGTTTCACCTGACAACGTGTAACTAACGACTACAGACGACAACTAAAGACGTGTAACGACAATACCACTACAGAGAGGGTATTCCGAGGATTGAATATACAAGATGTCGTTTATACATGACACCCCTTGGGCCAGTCTTAATCCTGGCCTTGTGTAAACCGATTGTCTGCTCGATGCGCTGAAACTGGCGCACGCTCTTTTCTATCAGAGCCGCGACTTCTTTTTGACTCATCATGGCGGGTTTCATAAAATCAGTTTACCAATCAGACTTTGCAAATGAGAGATTAGGTTTAATGTATCTGATTGATCTTAAAGAATCCGTAGAAATTAGCAAGCGCAACTTGATCTCTTACACAGTCAAGTATGTGATCTGGCCAGCGCGAGTGACGTTTTATCCATTGGTGTTTTATCATGCCGGAGAATTTGCTTTGCACCGCTGCCTTTATATGCCCGTTCATGTGCTTCCAGAAGTCCTCTTCACTCGCAACTTTTATGTGACTAGTATGGGGATATACAACTCCTACCGGAACCAAGCCTTTGTTTACCTCGTCGCTCACGGAGAACTTAAACCCGCCGACTCCTTTCCGCATGTTGTCAAGAATATCCTCGAAGTAGTCCGCTGCGAATTGAAATAGCGGCATGTCGAGTTGTCCCGCGTTCGCCGTGCCTATGAACGGGTCTATGCTTTGGATGTTAAATGGTTCTAGCAATCCACTCTCCTTGTTTTTCCAAAGCTTCTTGGTTGGCATTGATTGACAAGGCATCCACCCAGCGAACATCGTAGAGGCTCCGCGAATCTCTTTCAATCCGCTCGCTAAAGTTTTCATGGTATTCTTGGGCAGGAATTGACCGTATTGCGTGCAGTTTTTATACACCTCAGCATCGGAAATTGCCCCGTATCCTGAGTCAATTCCTACCAGCACGTCAGGTATCTTGTGTGTAGTCTGAATTGTCCTTAGCTCGTCCCATTGCTCGCATGACCCGGCCTCTACAATCTGGCCAGCATCATCCTTCCAGACACCTCGCGCATACCAGAATCTCGGAGACTGCGCCTGGCAGTCTATTGTCAATACTTGTTTCCATGTGTCAGAGACTTCTATCCTGGCCGTCACTAACTCTTTCCGTTCTCCTGCCGTATCCTGGGCCATGTAAGGCTCGGCTAAATCTCCGTTTATGAAACCTTGCAAGCCCTCTAAAGAGTTCTTTGCTTGCAGGAACTTTACCGCCAATTTACCTACTGATGTTTCCGGCGAGTTCCCCCAAAGACTCGGCAAGTGCCAGCCTCGCCAGCCTTGTGCCGCCTCTTGTGTTGGACGCCAGATACCATTCCTATCCATCCAAGTCTTGTGACTGTCAAGAATACGAGCTTGGCAATGCGGACAAATGAAAGCCGCACTTCTCTCGACGCGGTCTAAGTCCCAAGTCCCATCAGCGCGTTTGGCTTCATTGTCCCATCGGACAATAGCTTCTTCACTTGTCAACTTGAACACGGTATATTGCTTATTCCAAATGAAAACCACCAGCTTTTGACAATGTGGACACGGCGCAAATCTTCTTCGTAAATCAGTTTTAGAAAGTGCTTTCCATATTTTTCCATCTATCATCGCCGGCGAACTAGTCTTTGCTCGGAAAGCATTCGCCGCGTTCTTGGTTCTCTGATCTGCCAGGTTCGATGCGTCAGCCTCGCCGGTGTCCTTCGCGTCAAACTTCTCCATTTCGTCTTGCACTACGCAGGCGCATGGAGTTGAAGATATGTTTGACGGTGAGTTACTCCCTGTAAAGTCAATGATCGCGTAGCCTATCTGCATTTCCAATGTCTTGAAATCGTGCCGCCGTTGACCGCCTGTAGGTATTAAATCGCGTGTCGCCTTGCACTTTCGCAGCATCGGCATTTCCCTAGTGCGTGAGAACTTTGCCGCCAGCGAAACTGTAGGCATTACCCAGAGAGTTCTCCGAGGTTTGTTGACAATCGCCCACGCGGTTCCACCCATGAGCATCGAAGTCTTTCCTAACTGAGTCCCAAAGACTGCTACCCAGTCTTTAATCGAATTGTCACTCCATGCGTCTAACGGCTCTCGGATGTATTCCCTTCCGAGTAACCTGAACGGGCCTCGATTATCCGGCTCGTCAAATAAAAGATTCTCCTGACACCAATCGGAAACACTCTGTTTCGGTATGTCGTGAAAAAGTCTCTCGCGAAGTATCTTCGCTGTGACTTTCATAAAGTCATTTCCTCAAACTCATAAATCGGTTTTACAATCTGTTCTCTCAAATGCGAGATTAGAATTTACGCCTTCTTTTTAACCCCTCGCATCACTGGCAAATTCATGTTTACCCATTCTTCCAAAGCCTTCTGAG
>CAIYET010000858.1 GCA_903925285.1 Candidatus Hydrogenedentota bacterium
CCATGTGCTTGAGGATGCGGGGAAACTGTCCACGTTATACGGCACCGACGAGGCCGCTATGTTACTGTCGGTCAAAGACGAGTTTGCGCAGTGGATCGTGTACGCATACTACAAGGGACAGCCGTGGCCGGCGGGAAATGAGATGTCGTTGACGGGGCACCTTGCGACACGGTTGCAGTCTACGACAATGTGCATTGGGGACGACAACATGTGGCCCCGGCCGTTGGATGAGATGGAAGCCATCGTGCTTGAGTACACGAAGCGGGGTGACTTGGTGCTTGACCCGTTCATGGACTACGGGACGACCGGCGTCGCGTGCGTTCGGAACCATCGGCGATTCATCGGGATCGACAAACACAAGGCGTTTGTGCAGCTTGCGGAGAAGAACATCAGCCATGCCAACCTCTGATTTCAGGTGCGAGAGTTGCGGGACGGTATTCGAGATGTTCCGGCACAAGAAAGAGGACCCGGCCCCGTGGTGCCCGACGTGCAGCAGCCAGAAGGTCAAGGAAGTGAAGTTTATGCGGATGCCGTCGTTCCGGGTCGAGCAGCCGTATTTTCATTCAGCGTTCGGGAAGGTGGTCAAGAACAAGCACCATCTTGAGGAGTTGAGGCGTGAGCACCAAACGGCAGGAGAACACGAGGCGTTAGCGGTCGACCATGCGGTCGCGGCGAATAGGCGCAGGGCCAGGAGACAAGAAGCATGCTAGAGAATCAGGATCAGCAGGTCGAGAAGTCATCGGGCATGAAGTTGGAGCAGGCACCGGAACGGCAGTTTGACCCGGTACCGCCGACGATCATGGACCCGAAAGAGATACGGAACCTCTCACCCAAGGAGCAGCTTAAGAAGCTCGTGGGGTGGGCTGAAGGGGTGTGCTCGAAGGGGTATTCAAGCCTCTGGAAGAGTTGGGATAAAGCCGACAACTACATGAACGGTCGGCAGTCGATCCAGGTCGGGTACGACGAAGGCGCGACGAAGTATGGCATGGTGGCCGACTGGCGCGACAAGACCGTTGTCAACCTGATGAAGGTGTATTCTGAGCGCAAGATCGCGCTCCTGACCGATACGCGGATGAAGTTCAACGTCTATGCCAAGGAAGACGACGGAGATCCCGGTGCACAGCAGACAGCAGAGCAGTTGACCAGCTATATCCACAACTGCCTTTGGGATGAATTGAAGATCACGAAGAAGCAGGAGTTTGTGCTGCGTGACGGCGAGAAGAAGAACATGGGTTTTGTCGAGCTGGGGTGGGATGCCGACGCGGACAACAAGGCGGGCAAACATTTCCTTAAGTACGCAAACCCGAAACAGGTCAGAATCCCCCTTGATAACTACGATTTGGACGAGCTTGATATGCTCGTGTACATCTACCCGCGCCATGTGCAGGAGTTGAAGGTCGAGTACCCGGAGATTGCGGACAAGATCAGGGCTGATTGGGGTATCCAGGAGCTTGCGACAAAGACCGATGGGAAAGACAATTTGCAGACAGCGGAAGCGAACACGCTTATCGCCAACCCGAGTTCGAGGACCGCGCAAAGGGACCGCGGCGGGCAGTACACGCAAGGACTGGCAAAGGTCGTGCGCGTGTACTGGAGAGACAAGGTAACGCAGCAGACGATCAAGTCCGGCACATCGTATGATGTGGACCCGGCGACAGGGCAAGAGGTGCCAGTCGACGTCATGGATACGATCCTGAAGTATCCAACATACCGGGTGACAGAGCGGCATGGGGACGAAATACTCACCGATGGGCCGCTACCGTTCAAGCACGGCAAGATCAACATTATTCCTTACATCTTGTACGAGGAAGGCGACAACCCCTATGCGGCGGCGATGTCGAGTGTGCAGATATCA
>CAIYET010000859.1 GCA_903925285.1 Candidatus Hydrogenedentota bacterium
TGCTGAAGAAACTTGTATCCGGCGATGAACACGACCAAGGCGATGAAGAAGATGGCCACAGGCCCCATGCTTTGAACGCTGAATCCAAGTTCTTTCTGGGCGAGGGCAAGACCCGCGGCAAGAAAAAGACCAACTGCTACGGAAAGGATTCTGCCTTCGTAACTCGGAAACTGCTTCGCAAACGCCGCACGCGCCACCGCAGCGAAAAGCAGAAAGTACAGCCCGAAGTCTACCACCAAAGGGTACTTTTCCCAGATTTGAATGAGAAATTCCATATTTGGCATTCGTTGGGAGGCGGATCTATATAAAAGTTAGTGACGACCAGGAAGGAGTGACCTTCGACTGGGAGCTGCGGCATGCGTAGCAGGAGACATTGCCGACGAAGAACGCCTCTGCTACACTTTGACTGGAGAAGCTGGCGTATTGACGACGCTCCGCCAAGAAGCGAGAAACCGCACATGGATTCTGATCTGATCCGCGCATCGAATCCGGAGGCGCGAACCGGTCGGAGCGTAGCAACGTGGGCATGGTAAGCTTCTGGAAAAAACAAAGCGTCAGCCGTTCTTCAGGCGTGGGCAGTGGGGGTGGAAGGTAGGGAGAGGAAACAAACGATGCCTGGTAGGACAATTCAGGAATGGTTACACGCCGAGAAGATCGACTGGGATGCGTTCTGGTCGTACATTGACCACTGCGACAGATACGTCAAGAAGAATAGGCAAACCGGTTCACGGGCTAGGAACGGCTGCAAATGGCCAGCGCATACCTATAATGCCCCAGAGATTGTTCGTGCGCGGTTCAATTCCGACGGAAGCGTCCGCAGTACCTACTCCCAGATAGCCGCGCAGCTCGATCTGGATTATCCGAATAGGGAGACTTTCGTAGCCGGAATAGTAAACACTGCACTTCGCATCGTAAACTACCCATGCAAGCGGATGCATTGGGAAAAAGGTTGAAACACTGCCAGAAGCCATTCGTACAAGCAGCGCCATGACACCTCAAATTGCAGTGTCTCGGTTGTTCGCTGAGTCTTCCCACATACATTCGCACGGCTCGCCAACACATCCTCTGCTCCAAAGCTCTACGCAAGCGTAACAACACGGCGAAGCGAGGAGGCCAGCAGGCCCAGGTGGCTGACATCACCTCCCGAAAAGGCCTTGGCAGGGGCCGCGCACAAGGGGAAAATCGGTATGCGACCACTTGCTCGAATGCTACGGCGCCGACGATAACATCCGCAAGAGCGTCGAATTTTTGCGCCCGTTGACTTGATTGGCGCTCACCGCTCGATGCCTCCACGCATACTGGAAGAGTCGTCATGACGCCTACGGCTGCGTCAGCATGAACTTCCGGCTTGCCGCGCAGTCGAAGTCCCCGATGAACACCCACCAGTTCCGCAAGGGCTTGCCCTTGTCAATCAAGCCGTTATTCGCCCCCGGCAGGTTCTGCATCCAATAGACGAACCATTTTAGACTATTGCCTTCCCAACGGTCGCTGCCGATGAGTTGCTTTTGGCCCGTGCCATCCGGTTTCCAATCTTCGATATCACTGAGAACCTTGCGCGGATTTTTCCAGTCGTAGTCGCGCTCGCCGTTGGGCGGATAATGCGCCCAGCCACAACCCGGATGCACGATCTTGTTTGAGGAATCGCTCCCTACGAACCGCCCCCAGAACAGCCGTTTCGACCAGCGGCCCGGCAACGTCCACGCCCGGTCATCCGCCCAGTTCAGGACGGCCTCGATCTGGTGCATGTGATCCTCGACGGCCTCGGACGCCCCCCGCTGGTAATTGTAGTGATAGACCGTGTACGTCTTCTTGAACACGGGCAGGTCGAACGGGTCCCAGAACGAATTGCTCACGTCGCCGAAAGGCCCCGCCATGTTCGATTCGAATAGTCCCACCTTGTTCTCCTGGTATCCCCACAACCAGATTTCTTTGACGCCCTTGTCTTCAACCCAGTGGCGGATATCGATCCGTTTCATGATGGTGTAGTAGTCGGTCATGGGCGGCGACATGCTGTGGATCTTCCGCACCGTTGGCAGGGGTTCGAGGAATTCGAGCGTATCGACCACGGTGTATTTCAGACTGGGTTTTTCCGCCGGGTTCTTGTATCCGTGATACCGCGACCCTGCCTCGAGGCCCTCGATGATTTGCCCGGTCACGTCCACGGTCTTCTTGCGAATGACTTCGAGCGGACCGCCAATGTCGCCGGTGACGGCGATGTCCACTTGCCCGTCTTTGACGGGAAAGTACTTCACAACCAGAACTGGAATCTCAAATGAAGATTCGCCTGTACCGGGAAAATCGGAAGGGCTCGCGCTGAGCATCAAAGATATGCACAGGCCCAAGATTCCTTGCACAGCCCACATATGCCCACCTTCTCCTGGGGATGCGGTCATGCGCGGGGATGCGTTGACGTTCCGAACACTCGAGGAAGCCAATGGGTCCGCCACCGGTTTTCAATGTTCGCGCGCCATGCCTCGGTTTGTCTCTTGAGACCTTCGACGAGATCGGGATACCGTTCCCTCAGGTTGGTCTTTTCGCCCATATCCTGTTCGAGGTCGGCGAGGTGCACCTGATCTTCCGGCGGCGCTTGTTCAACGAGCTGGCCATTTAGGACAAGTTTCCATTTTCCCCGGCGCACGGCGGTCTGATTGTCCATCTCCCAGAACAGCGTTCGTTCGGGAGGGAGAGCGACGCCCGTTATCACTGGCATGATATCGATGCCGTCAATTTCATACTGCGAAGGATCGCCACCGGCAGCTTTGAGGAAGGTGGGAAAGATGTCCATCGCGATTCCCACGTCATCGCTCACGCGGCCTTTCGGGATACGCGCGGGCCATGACATCAGTCCGGGCACGCGAATGCCGCCGTCATACAAGCTGAACTTGTGTCCTTTGAGGTGTCCGGAGGTCCCACCGTAATAGGGATCGCACGTGCCGTCGAGCCAGTTGCGCGTTTCGCGCGAGGGGCCGTTATCACTCATGAAAAGGATACAGGTGTTGTCGTACACACGTTGGGCCTTAAGTTCCGCCGTAATGGCGCCGACGCCGTCGTCCACCGCGGCGAGCATGGCCGCCATGATACGGCGATCCCAAGGCAGATTCGGAAAGCGGTCGAGGTATTTCTGCGGGGCGTGCATGGGATAGTGGGGCGCGTTGTAGGGGACGTATAGGAAGAACGGCTGGCCGTCGCGCGCGGCGCGGCGCACGTAGGCCACGGCACGTTCCGTCACGAGTTCGGTGAAGTACCGGCCGTCGGCGTGCGCCTCGATGCCATTTTCCCAGAGGTCGTGAAGCGGGTCGTGTCCGCTGCCGGCCATACCCCAGTAAAAGATGTGCGAGTAGTAATCGACACACCCAGCGAGGAAACCAAACGATTCGTCGAATCCGTGACGATGGGGGCGGCATTCTTCGGTCGTTCCCAAGTGCCACTTACCGAACATCGCCGTCTGGTATCCCAGTTTCTTCAGTGCCGTGGCAAGCGTGGGCACTTCGGCGGGAAGTCCGGACGCCGTCCGATGACCGGCGAGGATCGAGCGAACGCCAGCGTTGCCCGGATAGCGCCCCGTCAGCAAAGAGGCACGCGAGGGCGAGCACACCGGGGAATTCGAATACCACTGCGTGAACCGTACCCCATCGCCGGCCAGTGCATCCAGGTGGGGCGTCCGAAGGTCGCCGGCGCCCATGCACGACAGGTCGCCGTACCCTTGATCGTCCGTTAAGAAAACAATGAAGTTCGGCTGCGTCATGATTCTCTCCTGTGCGGACGTGCCGGGCCCGCGCGCAGGCACCGTCACACATCCGGGCTGAAGTGCGGCCACTGCGCTTGCCGTTGCGGCTCCGCCCGCGTGTTTCAAGAATTGTCTTCGTGTCTGCATCATCGCAAGTATATCCTAGTGGCGGTTGCCTGGAAGAAATTGCCCTCCGCCTCTATCTTGCTTAGAATGCCCCACCGTGACTAAGCAAAGGAGAACAAGCAATGCCAAAGAAATCGTCTGCCAAGAAACAGAAAAGAGTCTTTCGTTCAAAAGAGGAAATCCAGCGCATTCTTTCTGAGGTTTCCGCCGCCCAGGCCGCCGGCTCCATGCTTATGGCCACTCTGAAGACGCTCAACATCCCCTACAACACCTATAGCAAATGGGTCAAGAAATTCGGGAAATCAGCGGAATCACCCGCACCTGTCGCCAGCAAAAAAGCAAAGCCGGGAAGGGTCCGCTACACGCCAGAACAGAAAGACGAGATGCGTCAGCGCGACAAGGCGCTGAAGACTGAGGGAAAGTCTGATACGCAGATTGCAAAGATTCTCGGTATCGCCAAGCCGACCCTCTACAGGCTGCGGAAGGTCGGAAAGATGCCTGCCATCAAATCACGAGGTCGTGCCGTCGCAAAAGGTCACATCCAATTATCGCCAGACAACCCGATGTACCAACTCGCTTTGGCTCACGAGCGACTGATGGCCGTGAACAAGCAGATTGGGGCGTTGACGGCGGAACGGGACAAGCTCACCGGGGAGATGGAGCAGATGATGAAGAAGGCGACGGCGGTGTGCCCCGGATTGAAGGGAAAGAAGTAAGCGGGGAAGTCATATGTTGCGCAGAAGCCTATGCCCTCAAACAAGGAGAAACGGATATGGGTGACACGGGAAAGAAAGACAAAGGCAAGAGAGAAGTACAGAAGAAGGCCAAGCTTACGCTAATGGAAAAACGGAAACAGAAGAACGAGAAGAAAGCGAAATAGCGCCCTTTGTTACATTCTCAATGATTTGGACAAGGCTATCCCATGCATTATCGTTCACTAGGCAAAACCGGATTAACCGTATCTCAACTGGGATTTGGCGCGATGCGCCTGCCAA
>CAIYET010000860.1 GCA_903925285.1 Candidatus Hydrogenedentota bacterium
CGCCGGCAGTCGATCGTTTGGCGTCGGCACAGGCGCCGCCAGAGTTCCAAGGTGAATCCCCTCAATTCCAGATCGAGGTGTGCCTGGCCAAACTGCTCCAACAGCGCGGCCACTTCGCTGAACCGCTCGCGCTTTTCGACCGGAATGCGATCCGCGGAAGGCGCCGAGCGGGGTTGCGTCGAGGGAATCCGTTCTGGCAACTTCTCGCCGTCGGCGGATTCAAGAGGATTTTCGTTCACGCGCCGATCTTATGCGGAAGCGAAATGACAGACAAGCTGGATCGAGCGATCGCGGGGCTCGCACCCGTGAGATTGAGAACCTTTGAGATTGAATCTGACATCAACCGACGGTAGATTACTGGCGTGAATTCGACATCTTCACCTCCGCTGGTGGAAGCGCTGGCGGACAGCATGGCGGCGTGCTTGGATTCTTCGAGCCTCTTGGCGATGGCTCAATTCAAGCTCGATCCCCGTGCCCAAGCTCGGTTGGACGAACTGGCCGACAAAACGAACGAAGGACTCATCAGCAACGTGGAACGTGCTGAATACCAATCGTTTATCGGAATCAGCGAGTTCTTGGGCTTGGCGCAGCTTCGCGCGCGCGCACGGCTGGGGTTGCCCTTGGAGACATGACGCGCGAGGCTCTGCGCGAGGCCGTCCGAGGACGGGCCACACGCCGGTGTGAATATTGTCAGCTTCCGGACGTGTTACCTCAGACTTTGCGGTTCCACCTGGAGCACGTGGTGGCAGGGCAGCACGGGGGAGCTACGGCATGGGAGAATCTGGCTTGGTCGTGCCAACGATGCAACGAACGCAAAGGCCCCAACCTCACGGGAGTGGATCCAGACACATCCGTTCTCGTCCACTTGTTCCTTCCGCGGCAGGATCGTTGGGACGAGCATTTCGTGCTCACCAGATTGAAGATCGAGGGAAGAACTGCTGTCGGACGCGCGACGGTTTGGTTGTTGGACATGAATTCGGCAGAGCGGTTGCGCTGGCGAGACGCACTAAGGCGGCACGGGCTTTTCTGACTTCCCCAATGAATATCCACGCTTCCGTTCTTCGGTTCCTCAGTCTTGCCAGACGAACCTGCCAACCCTGCGTTGCTCGCCAGTCATTCCGATCTTGATTGTACGTTCGCTTTCGGCTCGACGCGGTGGCTTGAGCATGGCGTAGTTGGGCTGTGCAACGAGTAACGAGTAATCACCAAAGTCGTGTCATTGTCGGCTGGCCTGTGAAAGGCGCTATTTTGCCCCAGGGCGGCATAATGAAATGCTTTGGAACTTTTGTTGTGACGGTTACGACTGTCTTGATGTTGGCGGGGTTACCCGCCTTCGGGGCATCAAGTCTCGACGGCACGAAAGATGTTTATCTTTCGCTGGAGCAGGCCGTCGTCTCCAAATGCGGGTGGGGGACGGCGCATGACAACGCCAGCGTGAGCGGCGCGGAGCTCTACATCGGGACTGTGGCGTTCGACCGGGGTATCGGGACGCACGCGTCGGCCGAACTGGTCTTTCAGGCTGGTGGGAATTACCAATGGCTCACCTTCTTTACGGGCGTGAGCGCTGAGATGGTGCAGGATGGTTCGGTGACCGTGCAAGTCTGGCTCGATGGAAAAATGGTCCACGAAACCCCGGTGATGCGGATCAAGGAGGAGCCGCGTTACGTGAGTTTGCCGGTCAAGGATGTGAAGGTACTCCGGTTGGTAGGCACTGATGCTGCCAACGGCAATGGAGCTGATCACATCAATCTCTGCAACCTGCGCCTCTCCGTGAGTCCAACCGAGCCGAAACCTGAGCCGCTCAAGAAAGCCGGGGCTGCGACCGTCACTCCCGTGGCCGATACCGCAGCGCTGATGCCGAAGCACGGCACTGTCAGTGTTGCCCCGGCCAAGAAATGGGAGGATTCGCTGGCGGCGGGCAATGGCATCATGGGTGCCCTGCTGGCCGGTGATCCGCGCGCGGAGACCCTCATCGTCAACCACTGCAAACTCTGGCTGCCGCTCGGTTCGCGCGAAGTCGTGCCCAACGTGGGGACGGTCCTGCCGGAAATGCGGCGCATCATCGGCGAGAAAGGTTATGGCGCGGGCCATCAATTCTTCCTCAACAAGGCCAAGGAGCAAGGCTGGGACGGCAAGTTGGTCTGGACCGATCCCTTCCATCCCGGCTTTCTGTTGAAGATTGACCAACCGGCCGCAGGCGCCATCACGGATTACGCCCGCGTCCAGGATTTCTCCACCGGGGAGGTCTGGGCACAGTGGCGCACGGAAGACGGCGCGTTTTCACGGCGGCTGTTCGTCTCCCGGGTGGATAACGTCATCGCTCTCGAACTGACCGGGCCGCCCGGCAAGCTGGCCTGCAAACTGCGCATGGATAAGTTCGGCAACCAACTCATCAACTCCAGCGTCGTCCACACCAACGGTCTGATCACCTGCCACAACGTTTATGTCAACGGCAAGGGTGGCTACGACGGCACAGTGCGCGTCACCGCCCCGGGGGCGACGACGACGTGCGATGGCGAGGCCATCGCGGTGCGGGATGCCACGTCCATCACCCTGGTCATGCGGATTCAGCCTTGGAAGACGCCGCTGACCGGCAGCGAAGCCTGGCCATATTCGCCGGAGAATCCCGAGTTTGCTGAACAGGGTTCGACCCAGTCTCAGAAAGCCGCCAAGACCTACCAACCGCAATGGATGGAGCAGTTGCAGCGCGACCTGGC
>CAIYET010000861.1 GCA_903925285.1 Candidatus Hydrogenedentota bacterium
CAACCGGTTCCACGCCACCTTCAGAACTCGGCCTGTGTTGCCTTCTCCGCTGTGTCCAAAATGAGCGCAACACAACTACAGGCGCGGTCCAGGACGTCAATACAGGACCGCACAGGAGGCTTGCCAGCGGTTTCCGCGTAACGTTGAATGTACGCATAGGCGCCGCCAAGGTCCGCGTCATACGAATGGCCGATAGCCTCAAGCAAGATGGCGGAACCGAGTTCGGCAACGATTTCCAGCAATGGCCGCGCATCCGTCAGTTTGGAAATCCGATGGTCTGCCGCATGGACAAGCTCATGAGCCCAAGTTGACAGATTCTCAGTTCCGAGCATTATGGCCTTGCGGCCCGTACCGAACTGGAAATACCCGAGTGCGCTCTTGCCTTCGCCGGAATACGTGCCAACATGGACACCCCATGATTCAGCAACTTCCAATAGAGGCAGATTCCGCACCCACTCGTCATAACGTTCATTTCCGGGAAGCGACTTGCCTTCAGTATCCTCCACGGCAAATACTGGAATGCCCTTGAACCCGTAAAGAACGTTCCGCTTGGCCTCGTCGCCATTCTCGTCCTTCTCCTTGACGGACCCCATGCAAGGGGCCAGAATCCAAATCGCCTTGCTGCCTTTCTTGAGCTTCCGGCCAACCGCGTCCCACTGGCGAAAACCACGAGCATCCGATGTACCGGACAAGGCAACGAGCAATTGGTTATGCCACGACCATTTCCGGCAGGGAGCATCGTCCTTACGCCGGATGAAAACCGGAGCCAGAGCCTTGGGCAGATTTCCCGGTTCCTTGAAAGCGTCAACGATTCTCTGGGCAATCTCTGTTGCCTTCCCCCTCATTTTCATTTTGTGTCACCTCCTTGTAGATGAAGAAAGGCCCGGCAAAGACGGAGTGTCCCTGCCGGGCTTTTCTTGGTTGGGTTACGAACAGGGAACTACAGGTGGAAAATCACGAACTGGCGGGCTGGCCGGGAATGCGATAGGCCACGATATACAAGTACCCATACGAACTGTTGGGATTGCCGCGAATGATAAACCCGTTGCCGCTGAATTCAACGATACGGGATTCATTCGGGCCGACACCCAACTGCTTGCACATCGCTTGAAGACCTTTCCGGCCTTCCTTATTGAGCCACTCACACAGGTCCTTGGCCTCTTGGCTCTGATGTGCGCCATACGTGTATTGACGATCCGGCAGGATGTCGATGAACGGCTCCGGCTTGACGGTGTAGATCGCCCGTGCGGACCACATCACCGCCAACGTTGGTGGTATTTCGAACAGATACTGATGCGATGGAATGGGCTGTCCCATCGGCTACACCTCCAAGTCGTCGGACAGTAGCTCGCGGTTCCCTTTCGCCCGTTCGCCCCATGCGGCATGGATTTCATCTTGGACCGCTTTGAGGTCTTCTTTTGCCTTTTCGACACGCGTCACGAGCCACGATTCCTTCCGCAACAACGTTGCCAACTGCTGCGAAGGATTGGCTGCCTTGGCGCCGGGCTTGGGCGTCGCTTCGGGTTTCGTGGGCTTCTCCACTTGTTGCTCCTCACGTTTCTTTTGCATTCGCACTTGCTCCTTTCTTGTGTCTCCGGCGTCTCGTTGGCCGGTAGACGTGGGTTTTGTAATAGAGATCCTGTTCCTGTCGCGCGACATCCGGATCGCGCAGCAACATCGTAAGACTGAGTTCGGCCATGGAGACCACCACCACTTCCTTGTTGTCCAGATGGAGCCATATCCCCACGAACTGAGTCTCGTTGGTGAATTCGACTTTCTTGATACGCCGGCCTTCCAGCATCGCTTGTAGCGATTGAAACTTTAGCTGGGCTGCAAGGCACGACATGACTCTTTCCAACGTGCTCGCATCTTTCACTCTGTCACCCGCTCGCGTCATCGGGCGTCACTCCTTTCTCCGCCGTCATATGGTGGATGGTCGCCTCTGCCTCTTCTTTTGAATCAACCGGAATGCTCATACCATTGCCGAGCACATACCAGCCGTCAGCCAAATGCACTGCTCGTAACGGCCCGGAAGTATCCAGATTTACGCCGTCGCTGAATCTCAGCATTCGCTATTTCTCCTATTCGTTGAATGTCACGGCGGGCCATCCAAGCCGTTGCCGTGCTTCCTGAACCAGCTCCAGCCAGACACACGGGTCCGCATCGGATTGCAGGTCTTTGAGCATTTCCAAATCCACGAGCGGGACAATGGCTGCCACGGGTTTGCCCTCATGCGAGATGACAAAGCGAACCTGCCGCTCGAATACCGCTTCGCAATGCTGGAATGGCTCTTCGGCAAAGGCCGTGAGGGTTGTCGGCAGGAGGCTCTCGATTGGCGTCGTGATGATATTGGGCGGTTGTTCAAACATTGGTACATCCTCCTTCTCTTCTTTCTTGCGGCGTGCCTGTTCAATCTCAAAGGCCTCAACCATTTCCATCGCGCCTTCGCCGAAACCGTCGGCCTCAAGCTCGTACTCCGTACCGCATTCGGGACACGAGACGATAATTCCATCTTCGTAATCGTTCATGCCCTCGATTTGGAGCGTTCCTTTCTTGCACTCTCGGCAGATACGGCTCACTGGTTACCTCCTTTCGTTCTTGTGGGCAG
>CAIYET010000862.1 GCA_903925285.1 Candidatus Hydrogenedentota bacterium
CGTCGACAATATGCAAACGTTGGTTACACTCCAGTCGGGTTCGCTCCACGTCCAGAGCGGCAGCGCGCGAGGCGAACTCAAGCCCGGCGAACAGACCTGTTTCTCGCGTGGCCAGAGCGTCATCTCCATCCGTACCGTCGACGCGGCCCGTGTGCTCGATTGGGCCAACGTCATCGTGCCCGATACCGACGCGTACGACCTGTTCGCGCGCCAAGTCCAGCCCCGCTCCCCAGCCGAGATCGAGGCCGACCAAGTCTTCGCCGTGATTACGACAAAAGACGGCAAACCACGTGTGGTCACCTCCTTCCATCTGATGTGGACGCCCAACACAACTGCCGCCGAACGATGCGGATACAACATACACATCTATAACGACGCCATGCGCGAACTCTTCGCCGAGCACATCGACGGCAGCGTATTCGCCAATCCCAACCGAAAATCGTACGAGATCGACGTGCCGGGAGAGCCTATTGCCAACGCCGGCGTGCTGCACATCAAGATCGTACCCGACATGGAATCGGGTGGAAAACAAACGCCGCTCAAAGTCTCAGCGGTGGGAATCTAACCTATGACATTGGTCTTCAGAGAGACGGGCCAGGAGCGCCTACTAAGAAGTCTACCTCAAGTCACTCCTTCCCCAAGAGTAACTGCAGCCAACAAGTCTTCTCGGCTCGTCTCTCTGATGTCTTTGTATAAAACAACCAACAAAGGTCATGCTGCGCTACGCAGTAAGAAAAAAAGAATGAGGACGCATCTCCTTATGGAAAGCGTCCTCATTCTTCCTGGAAACGGGCTTGTCGGCCGAACCGTTAGAAATCTGCCTCAAGTCACTCCTTCCCCAAGAGTAACTGCCTAACCCGGTTTGGCAGGCCCGTTTCCTACTAAATAACACATCCGTGCGATGTCCGCACAATACAGAATCAACAGCAAAACGGGACATCGAGCGTCGGGGGGCGTTCGATGTCCACCATTACAGGATTGGCTTGGCCTAAAACCTCGGTCGAGCCGCTCACCGTTATTATACCATGAACTCGCGTATCTGGCAAAGAATTATTTCTGCATTGCCAGACGCCCATGCCGAGGCGCAGTCGGCTTGAACCTAAAGCCACCATCTTGATATCGTATGGCCTTGGCAGGAACCAATCAGCAAGGAGATCCAACCGTGACCCTTTTCGACGAGTTGAGTTGGCGTGGATTCGTAAACCAGATCACGCATGACGATATACCGCAAACGCTTGAACGTGAAAAGGTTACGCTTTATTGTGGCTTCGATCCGACAGCCGACAGCCTGCATATTGGCAGCCTGCTGCCCATCATGGGCTTGGCCCATTTTCAGCGATTCGGCCACAAACCCATCGCACTGGTCGGTGGCGGCACGGGGCTGATTGGCGATCCAAGCGGCAAAACGCAGGAACGGCAACTGCTTACAAAAGAACAGGTTGCCACAAACATCGAGGGTATCCGCAGACAACTCGAACGGTTCCTCGAATTCGACGGCGCCAACGCCGCCACGATGGTCAATAACGGCGATTGGCTCTGTGCGCTGCCACTGGTCGATTTCCTCCGCGATATCGGCAAACATTTCAGCGTTAACGTTATGCTGGCCAAAGAATCCGTCCGCCAGCGGGTCGAAGATCGCGACCACGGCATGTCGTTCACCGAGTTCTCCTACAGCCTGCTACAGGCCTACGACTTCCTGCATCTGTCCGACGCATCCGGCTGCACACTTCAAGTCGGCGGGAGCGATCAGTGGGGTAACATCGTCGCCGGGATGGACCTGATCCGACGTTTGCGCGACCGCCCCGCATTCGGCATGACCTTTCCATTGGTAACCAAGTCCGACGGGTCTAAATTCGGCAAGAGCGAATCCGGAAACGTCTGGCTCGACCCCGCCCGCACCAGCCCCTACAAGTTTTACCAGTACTGGATCAACCAGGCCGACGTCGACGTGCCGCGGTGGCTGCGCTACTTCACATTCCTCCCGCAAAAGGCCATTGCCGACTTCGAGCAACAGACCGCGCGCGAACCGGAGAAGCGCGCAGCCCAACGCGGCCTAGCCGAGGAAGTGACCCGGTTGGTCCACGGCGATACCGCGCTCGCCAACGCCATTCGCGCCAGCCAGGCGATGTTCGGAGGCGATTTGGCCGGGTTGGACGACGCGACGCTCGAAGACGTATTCAGCGAAGTGCCCTCCGTCGAGATTCCGCGCGCCGAGTTGGACGCGAACCGTCCGCTCGTGGACATCCTCGTCGCTCACGGCGTGTTCTCGAGCAAAGGCGAAGCCCGGCGGTTGATCGAGAACGGCGGCCTGTATCTGAACAACGTGCGAGTCGACGAGGCGGATGCGAAACTCACGCATCAATGCCTCTGTGGTACGCGGATTGCCGTCGTTCGAAAAGGCAAGAAAAACTACCACCTGTTGCGCTTCGTCGCTTAAGGCGCCAACGAGGACGAAGGAAGGCTTTAGACTTTAGGCTTTAGGCTGTAG
>CAIYET010000863.1 GCA_903925285.1 Candidatus Hydrogenedentota bacterium
CGAGCTTGCGGCTCGCGGCAACCGTTTCCACAAAGTAATCCTGAAAATCGTTGACGACCTGCTGCAAATGCTCGCGCTGCCGGTCGCTCAAGGGTTCGCCGACCGAGCCCATGGCTTTGTACTCGCCGCTGACTATTGTGTCGAATTTGACCCCGATCTTGTCAAACAAATCTTTCGCCGACGAATATTCCATCATGACGCCAATACTTCCGGTCAACGTGGTGCGGTCTGCGAACACGCGTTCGGCGGCGAGGCACACAAAATATCCGCCCGACGCCGCCGTGGACCCCATCGACGCAATCACGGGAATGCCGTCCTCAGAGACGCGCTTGAGCGTGTTATAGATCTCCTCGACAACCGTGATGACGCCGCCCGGACTGTCCACACGCACAATCAGGGCCTTGGTATCGGAGTTGTCGGCCAGTGCATTGATGCGGTCGATAACCACGCGTTCGTCGTCGATTTCGCCATAGAGGTCGAGCACGGCCACGCCGGGACCCCATTGCAGGACCGCGCTGTGCGTGATGGCGTAGAACCCGCCCGCTGCTCCGCCCAACGCGGCAAGAAGACCCGTGCCCAGCGCAATGACCAGCAGACACCCACAACTTCGTCGCTTACCCTCAGTCGCCATGAACAACTCCTGTCTAACGGAAGTATTCTAGCCAAGTGCGGGGTGACATTCCAACGTTTCGCGACGAGGGAAGAAATCGCCGCACCGAATTCTCGATGCCGGTTGACATTATCGGGGGTCTTCATTTATAATACACGTTGTAAAGTGGGGTGTATCGTAAGTAATGGAGTGCATTCGAATAATCGGCAGCAATGGGGTAAATATACCATGGACGACACGCAAGGGGATGCCGTTTCTCGTATGGACGCGGCGGTCAGCGCCCTGAAGAGCCAGCTTGGGGGGGCGGAAGATATCGACATGGATCCGTCCGCCGGATTGCAGCAGCACGGCAAGCTTTTCTGGCGGACGCTTCCGGAACGGGATCGCACCGAGACTTTGGATGTAGGCCAACTCCGGGAATCGATTGCGGCACATGAATGGGCCGAAGCGGCGTCGCTTCAGCAAGTTGCCGAGTTGGAGCGAGCCATTGTCGACCTCAAGACGGAGATTGCCCTGTTACGCGGGCAAGAGGGCTGGCTGCTTTCGACCAACGAGGACTTGATCGAACGGTTGGCAAACGCACGCGAGGATACACACCGCAACGCCGAGGTGCTCGGCGACACGTATCGCGAGGTCGCGCAATTACGCTTGGCATTGGCGGAGTCCGAGAAGAACGCCAGCCGACAGAAACGCTGCCTGAACGAGGCCGAACGCCAGCGCGAAGAGGCCGCCTCCATGGTTACTTTCCTCGCGGACCAACTCCGTCTTCTGCGCTCGGAAAACTACCGGTTGACGGCGTCGCTCGAGGATTATGAGGCGCGTATCGAAAGCAGCCGCCGCCGTCAGCGGATTATTCTCGAAGCGCTGTTGTCGAACGGCCATGTCCGCAAGATCGGCGAAATCCTCCGCGCGGCCGACGTCATTACGAACGAGCAGTTGGACGCCGCGATTGCCTCGCAGGCTTCTTCGCAAGGCCGGATGGTGGGGGCAATTCTCATCGAGTGCGGCCATGCGGGCGAAGACGATGTGGCGCAGGCGGTGGCGTGCCAATGCAAGGTGTACCTGATTCGGCTCGACGATACGACGGTCGACGAAGAGACCGCCCGCCGGTTGGGCTGCGAGTTCTGCCACCTACACGAATGCATTCCGGTCCGCTCGACCGAGGATTGCGTATTCATGGCCATGGCCAATCCGCGCGCCGCCGGCGCCATTGACCGCGTCGAGGCAGCGCTGGGCCGTCGCATCGAGCCGTTCATGGCCACGCCGTCCGACCTCGCCGCGACCATCGGTCGCGTGTTCGATAACTGAGCGTTTGGAAATCGTCCGCGACGCTATGAGATCGTGCGCGCAAAATCCACGGGATTGAGGACGGCCTTGAGGAAGCGCTGCTGGGGCGGGGCGGTTGCGTCGGCGATACGTTGTATCAGAATGTTAGCGCTGGTCCGGCCCATTTCGTAGGCCTGTTGCGAGGCGGTAATCAGGGGAATATCCAGCGCGGCGGCGAGTTCGTTGTCGTCGACGGTGGCCACTTCGACATCGCCTGGCACAGCAAATCCCAGCGTGTTCAATTCATCGAGCAGCGTGGCCGCGATGCCGTCGTTGTTGCACAGAAACGCGGTCGGATGCCGCCGGTGCGCCATGATCCGGTGCACGACCGCCGAATTGGGTTCGTCGTCCGTGTCGAAGATCCCCATCAGTTCTTTGGTAAACCGAATGCCGGCCTCGGCCAGCGCACGTTTGTGTCCGGCGAGGCGGTCCTCGGCGGAGGTATTGTCCAGCGCCGAGGTCGCGAGGCCGATATCCCGGTGGCCGCGTTCGAGCAGCGCACACGTGAGCCGGTAGGCCGCCTCCTCGTTGTCGGTGACGACGAAATCGCTTTCGAGATCTCTGACGTAGCGGTCGAGCAGTACGAAGGGAAATCCGGCGCGTTGAAACTTTCGCAACAGATCGAGCACCCGTCCCGAGGAATGTTGCAGCCAGAACGCCATGCCCTGTATGCCGCTGTTGCGCATGTCCGCGAGGAACTGGAATTCGGATTCCCCGCTGAACCGGATGAAGTAAACCATGGCGAGGTAGGATTCCTCGGCGGCCCGTTGGATGAACCCTTGGATGACGGTTCGCGTGTAATGGAATTCGAGTTCGGGACAGGCAATCGCCACGGCCTGCCAACCGTTCACGTTGAATAATTTTTGTCGTTGCGCCTTCGGGGCAACAAATGAACCGCGCCCGGGCGTACGGACCAGGTAGCCCTCGATTTCGAGGTCGCGCAGGGCCTGGCGCGTCGGATTGCGGCTAACGCCATATTGGCGCGCCAACTCGAACTCGGAAGGAACCCGCGCCCCTTCCGCCAAGTCGCCACTCTCGATCTGGTTCTTCAGTTCGCGCTTGATGAACGCGTAGATGGGGATCTCGGGCCGTTCTTTCATGCGGTCATAATACCGCATGCGCGGGCCGGGAAGAAAACGACGCCGGAGAGTACAGGTGCTACAGTGTGACGCGTGAAAGAAATTCGGGCAGACCCTTGACGCCCACGCGCAGATGGAAGATGCCGCCGGCGCCCATGCCTTCCGCATCCTTGTTCTGGCCGCCGGCGGTCGTCACGTACAGGTCGCCGTAATCCGGCCCGCCGAAAATACAGCTCGATACTTTCTTCGCGGGAAAAAGAATGCGCCGGTCTTCGCATCCGTCCGGCGCAAACCGGATTAGGCAACTCCCGTCCCAGATGGCCGACCAGACGAATCCTTCCTCATCCACCGTCATGCCGTCGGGGCAACCCGCGTCTTTGGGCAACGATACGAACACGCGCCGGTTCGCGATTTCACCGGTCGCGACATCGTAGTCGAACAGATAGATTTCGCCACGTTCCGAATCGGTGAAGTAGAGATGTTTGCGGTCCAACGTGAAACCAAGGCCATTGGGACAGCCGATATCGTCGAGTACCTTCGAGATCGTGCCGTCGATATCGAGCCTGTATAGACGTCCAAGCCGTTCCGTCGTGGCCATGGTCCCGCAAAACACGCGCCCCGTCGGGTCCGCGATAACATCGTTGAACCGCGTGGCGCGCTCGTCGGGAATCTCCTCGACGACAGGCGTCACGACCCCGTTGCGCCAAATCGACACCGCGCCGCGCGCGAGGAACAGCAACAACGAACCATCCGCCTGGATCGTAAACCCGCCCAGCGCTTCGCCTTCATGGCATACCTCATGCTGTCCCGTCGCGGGGTCGAAGCGATAGAGCCGTCCCGGCGGGATATCGACCCAGTACACCAGACGGTCGAACGGATGCCACAGCGGGCCTTCGCCACACTCGCACGCATAATCGGCCACACAAACCGGTTCCATCGACGCCTCCTTCTCGCTCGCATTGCGCGACAAAACCCAATTCCACCACATTGCGCGTCAAAACGCAAGGAGAGGCTTCAGGCCTCATCCTTCATCCTTCCTCCAGCCTCTTTGTGTTTGCCCGTCAGCTTGTGTTGAAATGACTGCGTGCGCATCGCATTCGTGGATCTGTTATTTTCCTGGCCGCCCCAGGGCGGCGCTGACGTGGACGTATACCATACGTGCGCGGGGTTGCAGGCTTTGGGGCATACGGTGCATTTGTTCGCAGGCCAGCACCTCGAATCGCGCGAGCGGACCAGCTTCGATCCCACCGCATTGCCGTTTCCCGCGACCCGCTTGGATTTCACGAACCGCACAATGACGCCGCGCCACGCGCCTGCGCGATTTCGCGACGTGGTCGATACGTGGCGGCCGGACGTCGTCTTCTTCGGGTTCGGCTATTTCCTGAAGATGTACGTGATGGAAGCCTTAGCCCATTATCCGTCCGTGGTTCGATACTATGCGTACGAACCGTTCTGCCCGCGCGACCTGCGCCGGTTTATAGAAGGCGCGCCGTGTCCGTGCGACTATTTGCGCACGCCCGACACGTGCCGCCGTTGCGCGCTCGATGCCCTCGCGCCGGAGATCAAGGCGTGGCGGTTTCTCACGTGGGGCCGCGACTACTGGGTATCGCGCGCGTTCATGCCCAACTACCATGCACGGCTCATCGCGACGTTGCGCCATTGCCGCGCAGTCATCGTGTACAACCAGATGACCCTGCGCCTGTTCGACGGATTCCACAATCGCGTGTTCGTCGTTCCGGGCGGCGTCAACGTGGGCGAATACGCCATGCCGGAGAAGACCGCTAACTCGCCTCTCGTAATCTTGATGACGGGCCGGGTCGAAGACCCGGTCAAGGGATTGGACTGCCTCCGCCGTGCGGTCGAACGCTTGCGGCGCATCCGAACCGACTTCGAGGTGTGGGTCACACGTCCCGAGTGGCCCGACGCCCCGCCCGGATTCAGGGCTATGGGCTGGCTTACCCCGGATGCGTTGCCGAAACTGTACGGGCAAGCCGATATCTGCATCGTGCCGTCCACCTGGGACGAGCCGTTCGGCATAGCCGCAGTAGAAGCAATGGCCGCGGGACGCCCCGTCTGCGCGAGCCGTGCCGGCGGACTGCAAGATATCGTGATACACGGCGAAACCGGTTTCCTCTTCGACCGGGACGACGATGTCCGGCTGGCCGAACACCTGGCACGCATGCTCGACGATGCCGCCCTGCGGAACACGATGGGCGCCGAGGGGCATCGGCGGGCTGCGGCGGAATACGATTGGACGCGGGTGATCGCAAAGCATTACCCGCCCATTCTGGAGACCCTGAGCTCATGAGTGCCACGCGCCGCATAGCCCTCTACTGGAGTCCAGGACGCTCGCTCGCGGGCGCGCTCGAAGCGATGGCCCGGCTTGAACCGGACGCGCGCATTTGCGCCGTCGTCCCGCAGGACTATGCGCCAAACGACGCGGAACGACGTTTAGCATACGAGATCATCCAGTCCGATAGGACGCGGTACTCGATGCGCGAACCGTGGGCACTCTTGAGGTGGATTGCGCGTCTTCGACGCGAACGATTCGACGAATTGGCCGTTTTATTCGACAGCCCCCGCTTAATGCTCTTGGCCGCGTCCGCGCATCCGCGGGCAATTGGCTATCTACGTCCAAACGGCACGCTCGGCAGGCTGCCCGCGTCAATGCCGCGAGCGTTGGCAACATTGATCGGGCATCGCTTGATGGGCCATTGCGCATATGCTATTCTATGGGTACTGGTCCGTGTTTGCAGGGCAAGCGACAACAATCCCGCCCGCCCGCTCTCCAGCAGGCACGACGATAGATAGCGCCGTCAACGCGTCAGTAGATTTAGCTGCGGGAAAAGTGGAAGTACGGTCTATTTACGTGCTAAAATGCGCCATTGATAATACTGGACCGTTTGAGAGTATACCGCATGAGGACAATGAGGGAACGAAGGGTACCGACATGGCCGACATAAAACCGTATTCTATCAATATCGATTCACCAATCGCAGTCTTCGTCCAAATCGAGAACCAAATCCAATTCGCCATTGCCTCGAAACGCCTCAAACCCGGCGACACGTTGCCATCCGTCCGGGAAATGGCCACCATGCTGGGCGTCAATCCCAATACGGTGACAAAAGCGTATCGCGACCTCGAAATTATGCACTTGGTACGCACCCGGCGTGGCGTCGGTGTGACGGTTGCCGAGAAGGCGACGGCCATTTGCAGCGAAATGACCGTTTCCATGATTGAGAATCATCTGATTGACGCCGTCGCGGAATGCACCTCGGCAGGACTGTCCGGCGCCGAAATCCGCAAGATTGTTTCCCAAACAATCGAAGACGGCACAACTCCATATCAGATTGCCAAGCGTCGGTAACTCCTTTCCAAGAAAGAGGTTTGATCGGCTGTATGGGATGCATTCCCAAATGCAGCCGGTTCTTGTCGTGCCAGTCTTGGCGTCTCTCTGTTGCCTCGACATGCAGGGGAAGGATTGTTTTTTTCTCTAAAGTTGTTTCCTTAAATACCGATAGATAGGTATGAAGAATTGAACGAATGAAGAGCAGATTATTAAGGAGACAGGCTATGGTTGGCATTCAGAAAGTCGGAGGAATACCCGAACTCGCCAACCCCCAACTGAAGGGTCTACGCGCGGAAAAGCTGGAACAGTCGCCCAACGCGGTCCGTGACGAGTTCGACGTGAGTTCCAAAGCGTTGCAGGCGTCCAAGGCGCTGGGGATGTTCGACGAGACGCAAGAAGAACGGGTACGCCGCGAGGAACGAGTTACCCAGGTTCGCGACTCCCTCGAGAAGGGCCTATACAAGCTCCAGGATGTCTTGCTCCAGGTAGCGGCACGGATCACCAAGTACGTGACGGAAATCAACGGGAGCGAGCGCGTCGCCAATTCGATCCCCACGGATACCAATGCCAAACTCGACGTTCAGACCTGAATCGTCGCATGCTGCATAGATCCGTAGGCACGATGCGCGGTCCATGCACGTCCCAGTGGCCGACGACTTTCTGTCGTATTTCGGCGCAAAATGACCTTTTGACAGTCCGACGCCGTTCATGCTACGCTCTTCTTCTCTCCTGTGAGAATGGAAATCGGATGTAGTTATCGAGCCGACCTCCAAGGCTACAACCGCCGTCCAGATAAGATCGTCGGCTGATTCGAGGAAAAAAAGACTCCGAATGGCTACCATACGAGAAGCGATCGAACGACAGGAAATCGAACGGCTCAGTCCGTTCGCTGCGCGCGCGTCGGACTCGCGCGGGCGCGTGCTCCCCGAACACGAACACGATTACCGCACCGCGTTTCAGCGCGACCGCGACCGGATTCTACACTCGAAGGCATTTCGTCGGCTCAAGCGCAAGACGCAAGTTTTCCTCGCGCCGGAAGGCGACCATTACCGCACGCGGCTTACGCACACGCTCGAAGCGGCGCAGATCGCCCGGACCGCCGCGCGCGCGCTGGCACTCAACGAGGACCTCACCGAGGCCATCGCGCTCGGCCACGACCTCGGCCACACCCCGTTCGGCCACGCGGGCGAAGCCGCATTCAACGAGGTATACGCGCCCGGATTCCGCCATGCCGAGCAAAGTCTGCGCGTCGTCGAAAAGCTCGAATCCGGACGGCGCGGCCCCGGCCTCAACCTGACCTTCGAAGTGCGCGACGGCATCCTGAACCACTCGAAAGGCAAGCATATCCTGCTGGGCGCACGCGGCACGCACGCGGCCACACGCGAAGGCGAACTGCTCAGTGTGTGCGACGCCGTCGCCTACATCAATCACGATATCGACGACGCCGTGCGCGCCGGCATCATCACGCTGGACGACCTTCCCAGAGCCGCCATTCGCGTGCTCGGAACAGACACGTCCGCGCGCATCGAAACGATGGTTACCGCGATTATCGGCGGCAGTCGCGACGGGACCATCGGCATGACGCCCGAGATCCTCGAAGCGACGAACGAATTGCGCGCGTTCATGTACGCGCAGGTTTATCCGTGCAAGGCCATCACGCACGAGATCGACAAGGGCAAGAAACTCCTGCGCGACCTCTATGCGCACCTGATGGAGCACCCG
>CAIYET010000864.1 GCA_903925285.1 Candidatus Hydrogenedentota bacterium
GGCGGGCGATCAAACACCGTCGCGCGCATGGCTGGATAGTGCCTGAGAAATGCCTCCGCATAGGTCCCGGTCGCGCCTCCCACGTCGAGCAGACTCCTGGACGCCTCTGCCTTGCAGTGCTCGGCAATCGATCCCGCGAGGTGCTTGCCGACCACGTGCATGGCGCCGATGAAGGCCTCCAGTTCGGATTGTTCTTGAAAAACCTCAGGCGGACGTTCTACCGTACCCTCGCGTACGATCTCCGTGAGTTGCGACCAACGGCGCCACATGCCGGCGCAATGACGGAGCATGGGCAGAACTGTTTCAGGTGAATCTGCCGACAGAACCTTCGTGGTTTCCGGCGGACATACGTAGCGGCCATCCACCTTGCTCAGCAGTCCCATCGCCGTCAGCGCGTCCAACAGAATAGCCGTGCCCCGAACGGACGTTTTCAGAATACTTGCGGCCTCGTCCAGACTCTTCGGGGAATCGCATAATAAGGTGAAAACATCCAGTTCAACTCCGGTGAGCAGAATGCGCGATTCCATAAAAGCACGGGAAATCTCCAACACACGATCAGGTGTCCACGAACTCATAGGTTATCCTTTTTTACTTCGATACGGGGTCGAACATGTCCTGACGGACACAATGGCCGGTGCTCGGGACAGTTACCAGCAGCAGGCCGTCACCTAACCCTCTCTTGAAGGGCCCGCTTCTCCAGCCCACGCATGGGGGCATCGATCAGGCCTGGACCTCGGCAGGTTCCGAAGACGTGGCTACCCTGGATACGCTACAGTATCCTTCGTGGAACCCTTCCTTGATGCCGGCGGCAAAATTGTTTACTTTCGCGTAAAACTTGTCCAGCGTGTCGGGGCATTTCGTGCGGAGAATCTCCACTGCGACAGCGCCAACAAAGATCCCACCGGCTATTGCACTTAGGGTTTTCAGCATTGCACTTCTCCTTTTCTCATCTTCTCATCAAGCCAACATGTTCTTGTGCCAATTCTATTCCCTGGAAACTCAAGAGTAACATCCAAGCACCATACACTCCGAGCACAGGCGTTACACTTGCGAAGCTTGTACTTCGCAATACAGTTGCAATCTACTTCATCGGTGACTCTTCCGCCGACGATTCGGAGGAGACAAAACGATTGGCAAACTTCTTGGCGGACGCTTGGATTTTCTTCACCAACTCCGGCTGCCGGAGGTGGAGGATCTCAACGCCAGCCGCACCCACAACAGCACCCACCAAAACCAACGCTATCAATGGCATATCAGGTCCTCCAATTCGTGAAATACTACGCCTGGGTGGCCGGAAAAGCGCCGTAGGACTTGTTCGCATTTAACAACTCTCATCGCGCCAACCACAATTAACGATATGATAGCGAGATGAACAATCAATGTCAAGAGATCGAATCGAATTTCTGAGACCTCTTGCAGAACCTCTTTGGCCGCACCGTAGCACAGTCGTCTCGCCTGCATTCTATTGGGCTTCTCCGTAATACCGGCGGTGATGTCTAAGCTGTCGTCCGGCAAGAAACCAGTGATCAGTCCTTCAGGTGTTCCCAGAACGACTCGGGCATCTCGACGGCAATCTTCAAGGCTCCATTGGCGCCGGCGTAGACAGGCTCGTCGATAATCCTGACGGCGCCGCCGCCCAATTCGTCCAACGACTTTTCGATAATCGCAGCCAGGCCAATCATCTGGCTGCCGCCGCCACCGACCACGACGTTGCCGCGCAACCGTTTTTGAAATTCCGGGTCAAACGATCCGATGAGCTTGTAGATCGCTTCTGTAAGGTCGGGCACAATCGACAGACACGCTTCCTTCAGTTCCTTCGTGATATCGAACATCCGCGGACGTCCGTCCACCGTGAACTGTACCTCAATGCGCTCTTCCTTGTCGGAGACATACCCGTGTTTCTCTTTGATCAATTTGATCATGTTGATGCTGAACTGCGCTTCGGGATAGCGTTTCTGGATGAGCGCGTAGAGGGTTCGGTCGACATAATTTCCAGCCTTGTCAATCGTCACCTGATCATCTTCACCCGGCAAGCTGCCGTGCATGCGGCACAAGTCCATCGTGCCCGCCCCAATATCCAAGACAAGCGCGTCCGTCAGAATGTCAAGCCCATAGGCAACAGTGAACGGTTCTGAAACGATCATGACCGCGTCGAAGATGTCGCGCAACGCGTCGATCAACAGACGCTTATTGTCCACGCTCGCCCGTGCGGGCATCCCGATGACGCCGTAAATCACCTCCTGTCCGTCACTCGTCGCGTGCGACAGCATGTGACGCAACAGTGCCTGCACCGCCGTGATGTTCTCCTCTTTTTTCTTAGGCGACGTATCGATGACGCCGTCGCCGAGAGGACGAACCAGTTCGACGGCCATCCGGTTGTTCAAGGCTTCGTCGCCGAACAACAACCGTTTCCCGAACAGTTTTTCCGACACCACGTCCTTGGGTTTGCCCACGCACGTGCTCACGCACATCCGCAGCCCATTGCCCGCAGCCAACGCCGTCCGCGACGTCCCCAGATCGATGCCCACCAACAATGTCGGTTTCTTGTGTGCACTCGCCGCGGCCGACGCACCGTCCGCCGGAGCGGTCGTAGTTTCGGCCACGGATGTCCTTCTTGGCTTGATCGCTTCACCCATGTTGTGTTTCCTCCTCGCTTGTCTCTTTCTGCAACTCAATATTCTCCACCAAAATCTGTTTCAACATCTCCAATCGGGCTTCCGAGAACGAGCCCGCTGTCTTGAGCAATGGCATGACAAACTCCGTGAGAGCATTCTTGGAATAAAGTAGTTCCGTTGCCAATGGAATGGCATCGATACCCAGTTCGCCGCTGAACACCTTCTCCAACAACGTGAAAATCTTTGTGGCAAGTTCGTCGATTTCCTTCTCGCTCAGACTCCGTCCCGTTCGTTGCGACTCCGTCAGAATCGCTTTCCGAAGGGCAGTCTCGAGCGATTGCGGTGCCTGCTGGAAAGGCCGTGAAAAAGGGACGCGAAGGAAGACGGACTTGACCGATCCGCTTGCCGTGCGGGACGCTCGCACGACATTTCCGACCCCCTTTCCCACCAATGTGGCCATTCCCGTAGGCGAATAAACATGCGTTGTGGCGTCTGGCAACTTCATGATTTTACAACCTCCACTTTTGCAGTTAGCCAAAAACGCACCGCCGACTTTCGCGTCCAACGGCTCATGCGACGGCGTCTTCTTGCTCCTTTTCTACGTGAAAGCCCAATAGTACCGATTTTGTTTCGGTCTTCGCAAGAATTCGTGAGTGCCAGAGGTTAATGGCATTGAGCGACCGTTTCAATTCCGCTTTCTTGAAGTATGGCAGGTCTATCATCCGAATGATAGTTCTTGAAAAGGGGCATAACACCAATCGCTTGTCCTGTCCATCAGTTGTCCTTCACGAAATTTCGTACTTATTGGCAGTTAAGGACTTATGAAGGCTAACATGGTTTAAGAGATTCGCTGAAATCCACCTCAATCCGCTAACCTGTTCCCACTTCTGACCGCCCTTCAGATACTACCTTTGGGCGAGTGCCACAACGGTCACTGGTGTCGCTGGGGCCGGGACACAAAGGTGCCCCAACGTGAGACCTGCGGGGTGCTACCCCAAAGGTAGAGACGAGATCGGGGATTCGAATTCGCATCCCGTTAACCATAACCCTGACCGCCGATTCCTGATCGAGTAACA
>CAIYET010000865.1 GCA_903925285.1 Candidatus Hydrogenedentota bacterium
CGTCCTATGTAACACGTCACGCGCAGGGTCTACACCCCGCGCGTGACGTTGATCGCTTTCATGCGCGCGCTCGCATCAGTTGGGCTTCAGTCTCTTGAGCTCCGTCTTTGCTTGGTCCGCCGCAGGGGTCATCGGATAGTTCCGTATGACTTGCTGCAGCAGTTCACTCGCGCGCGCCGTCTGGCCCAACTTGACCTGACTGGTCGCCTGATAGAGCATCGCATAGGGCACACGGTTATTCATCGGATAGTTGGTGCGCAGTTTCTCGAACTCGCCAACCGCCGACTCGTACTGTCCGAGGCTCTGAAGCGACTTTGCCTTCCAGTACAACGCATGCGGCGCATCCTCAGAAGTCGGATACTGCCCCAAATAAGCGCTAAACTGCTCCAATGCCGCTTTGTAGTTCTCGCTCACGTAGCTCTTTTGCGCCTGCTTGTAGTCCGCTTCCGGGTTGCCTGCGCTGATTGGCGCGGCGGAAGCCGCAGGCGGCACACTTGGCGGCGGCAATGACGCCGCAGGCGGCATCGTGGCGTTCGGCGCATTCGGCGTCGACTGGACCGGCGTTGGCTGGACCGGCGGCGGCTCTTGCGACGGCCTGCTTATTTGCGGTTCGCCAGAGGGCGGCGCAATCTCTGAACCTTGCCCGGACGGCGCCCGAGGCGGAGGTGTTGCGCCAGAGCGGAAATAGCGCGACAAGGAACTGGTGAGCGTGTCCAGCTTCTTCTCGACTTGACCTGACTTGGCGGTGTTTTCCTCGACCTGCGACTGCAGCGTCTTCAACTGCTGATCGGTCGCATCAAGACGGGCAATCAAGTCCGCCGTGTTCTGGTTCAGCTTATTCACCGACCCAGACAGATTCTTGTCAAGATTAGCAACACGACGCTGGGTATCGTAGATGGCGTTGTCTTTTTGACCGCCACCCATTGTACCGCAACCCGTCGTCAGAACGGATACCGACAACAATCCGAGCACAGTCCAACATATCGAGCGCATGACTCAAACCTCTATGGGTAAGCCGCTACTTGGTCGCCCGGTTGAACTCACCACGGCGATTCTGTTTCCAGGCGCCCTCGTCGTGACCTTGGGCCACCGGACGCTCTTTGCCGTAGCTGATCGTTACGATGCGGTCGCCCGCAATACCGAGCTTGATCAGGTGTTCGCGAACCGAGAGCCCGCGCTTCTCGCCGAGCGCCATGTTGTATTCCTGCGTGCCGCGCTCGTCGCAGTGCCCTTCGACCTGAAACACCGTGTTCGCCGGGTTCGTCTTCATTTTCTCGGCGTTCGCGCTCAAGGCCTTCAGCGCATCCGGACGCAACGCAAAGCTGTTGTAGTCGAAGTAGATCTTCTGCAGGTCCGTCGCCGGCGTCCATTGCAGCGCGCCCCCATTGAGGTCCGGAAGTCCACTGCCGCCCGACTCTGTCTTAGATGTCGTCAGTTCGGGGTTAATCGCCTGCTGTTTCTTGTGCTTGCAGCCACCCGTCAGCACCAAAACCACTGCCAGACACATGACCATGACCATCGTTGTAACACGTGCGTTCTTCTTCATTGTCTCCTCCACTAAAGACTGTCCCTGTTTCGCATTTACCAACAACCTAACAACCATTGTATCACGCTCGATTATACGGTTCAATGTGCGTCCAATGCATGCACCTGGACCCGACAAGTCAAGCGTGATTTTCCATTATAATACCAAAACGTAGACAAAAGTTTCATATCTTTCACTGAGAGGCTTCAGACTTCAGTTGCAATCCACAATCTCTACAGAATGTGGTGTAGTTTTGTTTCTTCACGCGGGTTGACACTCAATAGGTAGTGGTTTATACTAAGACGATTTTAGACTATGCGCTTTGAGACTTGGACGGGAGTCTTTTTCTATAAAGGCCACCGTGATATTGACGACACTGGAGAACTGCGAGCGTGACTTCTAGGGCGATCCTCGGCTGGTGTCTGGCGTCGGCGGGACTGGTTCTGTTGGCAACTGGATGTGCTACGCGCCGTCAGGTTCATCAGTTTGAACCTTCTCCGGCGGCGCGGGTACGTTCTCAGGAATTGAGTCCCGTGAAGCCCCGTAGCGTCACGGAACTCGTGCGCGCGGCCCAAGAAGCGTTTGAAGTTGCCAATACCGCCCAGGAAAAGGGCGAGCGCGATGTGGCGCTCGAACAATATCTCCGAATGCTGGATCTGCTCAAAGAAGCCGACCTCGATCCGATCGTGTACCACAACCTGCGCAACGAGTTTCAGCGCATCCTCGATGCCAATGCAAAACCCGCCGAGGAGGGGGCGGCCGAACCTGCGCACGAGGCGCTCGGTTTGGCCAACGCGGCCCAGGAGAAAGGCGATCATGAGGCGGCGTTGCGTCAATACAACAGGATGATCGAGGTCTTGGCCAAGACGAACCCTAACCCTGATGCGTTCTACAAGGTTCGTGAAGAGTTTCAACGTATTCTGAAGACCGGCGAGAAGCAAGCAGCCAAGTACGAAAAGCGACGCATGGCCCCGCCCGCCGAGGAACTGTCGAAGGACATCATGGCCGAGCTTCAGACGAAGTCTCCCATCTCCGACCGTGTATTGACGGAGATAGGCGAGATTCAGAACCTGTATCCGCACAATTTTCAAGGGGGTCTGGACCGCAGTTCGAAGTACCTGCCGCACATTCAGGCCGAGTTTGTGCGTGCGGGGCTCCCGCGCGACCTGGCTTGGCTCGTCATGGTCGAGAGCCAGTTTTCGCCGAAAGTGGTTTCGCGGGCAGGCGCGGCGGGCATGTGGCACTTCATGCGCAGTACTGGCTCGCGTTACGGCATGCGTTGCGACCGCTACGTCGATGATCGCATGAACTGGCGCAAGGCGACACAGGGCGCGATTCGTTACCTCTCGGACCTGAACGAGCGCTTCGATGGAAGTTGGCCGTTGGCCGTATCCGCGTACAACATGGGCGAGGGCGGTCTCGATCGCGCGATCGCGGCCACGGGCAACGAACGCAATCTGTGGAAGTTGCTCGATACGCCCCCTGCTTCCGAAATGATGATGATGGAGACGAAGAAGTTCTACGCCCGGCTCCTCGCCTCGATCATCGTTGCGAAGGATCCTGAACGTTTTGGTTTCAAGTCCAACCCTCAGCCCGCCGAGGAAACGATATCGGTATCGGTGCGCGGCACGTACTCGCTCGCCGCGCTCGAACAGGCCTGCGGCATGCCCGATGGTACGTTACGCGCCCTCAATCCCGACTTGATTCGAGGCGTCACGCCGCCACATACCGAGCATGCGTTGAACGTCCCGCCGACGGCGCAGACCCTGCTGGCCGCCGCGTTGCAGAGCGTCCCAGAAATCAACCAGGATGTCTTGCGGTCGTGGGATCGCAAACATATCCACGTCGTCCAGCGCGGCGAAACGGTCGACGTCATCGCCAAGAAGTACGGAGTCTCGACAAACGACCTTTGCAAGATCAACCGGATCGCCGTTGCCAGCCGTCTAACGCCCGGCCGCAAGCTGACCGTGCCGATAGACGAGTTCGACTTGGTCGAGGACCATTCCGCCGGCGTCTCCCCCACTCCAAATGTCGGGGCCAAAAGCAAGCCCGAACCGAAAACGGCGGGCGGGAAGAGCAACAACAAGGGCCAGTTCAAGCGCGAAACCGAGCAGGTCTATACGGTCAAGAAGGGCGACACGCTGTCCGATATTGCGACGCAACACAAGGTCTCGCTCGCCGATATCGTTGCATGGAACAAGATCAAGAAGGCCGAGACGATTGCCGAGGGCGACAAACTGGTCTTGAAGGGCATCGAGGATCTGCCGGAAGAACCGCCCGATGAAGTGGATACGCAGCACGTGGTACGTACTGGCGAATCGCTGGCCAAGATCGCCAAACTGTACGGCGTCAAGATTGACGAGATCGCCCAGTGGAACAACATCACAAAAATATCGAAAGTGAATGTGGGCGACAAACTCGTCATCAAGGGCGCTGCCAAGGAAGAAAACGTCGCAACTCCCCCCATCAAAGGGGAAGCCGCTGAGAAAAAAACCGAACCGGGCAAGCAACCGAAAGGCACGAAGAAACTCGTGCATACTGTCGCCAAGGGCGAAACGGCCACGAGCATCGCCGCCAAGTACAATGTCGCCGTGAGCGAATTATTGGCGTGGAACAACCTGACGTCGAACTCGATCGTCCGTGCCGGCGACGAGCATATCGTCTATGTCGCCGATAACGAGAAGAAGGCCGTTCCTAAGAAGGACGATTCCAAGAAATCCGCTCCAGCCAAGAAAGAAGAGTCCGCTATGGCTGTTCCAAAGAAGGACGACTCTAAGAAGCCCGCCCCGGCCAAGAAGGAGGAGTCCGCCAAGGCCGTTCCTAAGAAGGACGACTCTACGAAGCCCGCCCCAGCCAAGAAGGAGGAGTCCGCTAAGGCCGCGAAACCTTCCAAGATCGTCCATACAGTCGCCAAGGGAGAAAGCGCCACCGGGATCGCCGCACGCTACAAGGTTAAAGTCAGCGACCTCTGCAAATGGAACGGCTGGACCAATGCACCCATCCTGCAAATCGGTCAAACGGTCGCCGTTCAGCAGTAAGGCATGGATTTCGAGGCTCGTGCGGCCCAATGCCGGGTTTATCAATTGTCAACAACACCGGAATACTCTATAAGATTGCCGTGTTTTGTTTACAGTGATTTTGTGCCTCTTACGGCGCCGCCGACCCGAAAATGGGGGCGGCAATAACACCCATGAGAGCGCAGTTTGGATAGCAGGTTGGGGTATCGAGTATTTGAAACGGCAACGTTGACGAAGGGAGAAGACCAATATGGCGACCGTAAAGGGACCTAAGAAACAGAAGGAAGCTGTGGCAAAGGGCGCGAAAAAAGTTATGGATAAGGCCCAGTCGATGGCGGACAATGCCTGGAAAGAATTGAACAATCGCGTCGAGGACGTCGGCGTTACTACCAAGCAACGTTCCGCCGGGGCCGCCGTTACTCTGATCAAACTTCAACGTTCCGCCTTCAATGGCACGCTCAATCTCCTCGCACAGGTTCAGAAGCGTGGCGACACGCTTCTAAAGGAACGCGTCGAGGAGGCGTCGTGGATGCCTGCGGAAGGCAAGGAAATCATCAAGGAGTGGAACCGCACGCTCAACGATGGGCGCGTCGAATTTCAAAAGACCGTCGACAAGAGCTACGATTTGCTCCGGGTGCTGTTCGAACGAGTCGAGAAGAAAAACCAGATCTTGGCAAAGCAGCGTGTCGCGAAGTCGAGTGGAGCCGCGAAGGCCGCTAGCGGCGCGCCGAAGCAAGCTCCGGTGAAGAGGAAACCCGCAGCGAAGAAGAGCGCGGCAAAAAAGAAGGTCCCGTCGGTCATGTAGGTCGCGCGCGTTTTTCACAACCTCTCGGCCTTGAGCAAGGCGGCGAGTTCGGCGGATTGGTCTGTGGCGATGAAGTCTACGTGGGCTTCGATGGCGGCTTGCCAGCGGTGTTTGACGGCTTGGATGGAACCGAAGTTGTAGCTGGGATCTAATCCGTCGGATAGCATCATGGCAGCGGGGTGGCCGTTTAGGGTGTAGAAGCGTATCCAGTAGCCTCGGCTGTGTGCGTCTTTGACGACGGCGTTGAGTTTGGCGGCCTTTTCGGGTGTCCATTCGCCGGCTTTGCGCTGGCCTTCGGTCTCGATGTCGCGCCAGGAATGATTGAGCCAGCGCCGGAAGTTGTTGGCTGGGTTCGCGTCGGCATGTCCGAACAGGCGGAGTTTGGCGCCTATGGGGACTTCGTCGTAGAAGAAGCGGGTCTCGTTCTTGCCGCCTGCGGTGAGCACGAGAACGGGTTTGATGTCGAGCGGCGTGATTGAGTCGGGCGGGGCCTGTTTGATGGATGTGCAGAGCCAGCTTTCGTATTCGCACATCAAGTCCAGGACTGCCTTGAAGAATTCGGGGTCGACACCGCGTAGGTCGTTGATGTTGAGGGTGATCAGGGGCCAATCGCCTTTGTTGCCGTCTTTGAGGGCCTTCTCGACCAGGGGCCGCACTTTCTCGAAGAAGTACTCGCGCAGACCGGGTTCGTCGCCCGAGTACGGTTTGCCGTGGGCGACGACGATCCGCGATTTGCCTGTGGCGGTGTCAGTGTACCAGCCTAGGTCGTTCTCGATGGCGAGCGGTGTGCCGGTGGCCAAAGCGCGGTCGATGCGGTCCGCGTATTTGCCGTTATAGGGGTAACAGTTGTGGGCGTCTACCAAGGTGCGTAGACCGGGCGTGAATCCGGATTCGGCGGCGTAGGCATTCCGGGCAACGAACAACGCCGCGATCACAAACAATACGAAAACGAGTTTGAGCATGGATACTTTTCCTTTCCGTTTCGACTTGCCGTTCTGTAATGCAATCACGCCGATAGGATTCTCGTCCGCGATACGCTTGGCGGCAATAGTAACGAATTCGGCGCTAGTTTGGAAACCTAGCTTCAGACTTCAGGCTTCAGGCTTCAGGCTTCAGGTCGCGGCGATCTTCCTGAAGCCTGAAGCCTGAAGCCTTCCACGAGTTGTGCGCGACAACGCAATCCGTTTACACTTCCCGAGAAGCATCGTAGTATTGGGAGTCGTTGAATCCGTGCGATTGTTCTTGGCCAATATTGGCGTATGGTATGCGCTATGTCCGCTTGCCACACCGCCGATAAACTTGCTCGTAGAATTGATCAGATGAGGAGGCGAACCGTGATGGGAGACCGATCTCTGCAACAAATTGCGAATTGCGATGTGCGGCGTGCGGCGTGCGGCGGCTACCGGCCTTCAGCCTTCAGCCTTCGACTGGCGTTGGCTGTACTTGCGTTGTTAACCGTATCGTTGGGCGCTCGTGCGCAGGATGTTTTTGGAGCCGTCTTGACGGGCAGTCTGGTCAAGCCGCAAGTTGGCGCGTGGGCCTGGTACGATCTGTCGGACAAGGTGGCCAAGACGAGTTTCATCATGCGGCTTGCCATTGTCGGTTCCGAGAAGGTCGGCGGCAAGGACGGGTATTGGCTCGAAATCCAGGTGGTACCGACCCTCGGCTATGAAGCGGTCTACAAAATGCTCCTGACCGGGCCGGCAAAGGATCCTGCGAACATCCACAAGGTTTTCTTGCGTGAGGGTCTTAACTCCGCCGAAGAAGTCCCTGTGTCCGGGATCTGTTCTAAGGAAGAAGGTAAGGCGAAAAAGGAGGCGAAGGGTGGCGTGACTGCGGAAACCAAGCCTGCCGAAAAGGACGAACAGGGGGACAAATCCCTCGTGGGCACGGAAGACGTCAAGACCCTTGGCGGGGTGGTCAGCGCACAGCACTACGTGGTGAAAACCGCAGGCGAGGCGGTGGATGTGTGGCTCAACGATGCGGTCGCGCCGATGGGCGTTGTGCAACTGAAGTCCGAACGCGGTACGCTTGCCCTGCGCAACAACGGCGTCGGCGGCCCGAACGCGGATAGTATACTCGATAAACCCTCCGTCAAGCGCGAGGATGTCGGCAACGAGATGAAAGTGGATGTGCGCGTCGAGAAAAAGTAAATGTCCGGTGAACAAGGGGGTTTGGGGTTTGGGGTTTGGGGTTTGGGGTTTCGCATCCCCCAAACCCCAAACCCCTTGATCGCTTGCGTGGATTCGTTCTATCGGGTATCATAGGGTTTGATATTTTACAATGGGGTAGTCTTGGTGCACGAAAGTCATACTGTGCGGCACAATATGACAAAAGGGAGTATTGGCATCATGAGCAAGATTCTCATAGTTGACGATGATATCGATTTGGCGGAACTGGTGCGGACGAAGTTGTCCGCCGATGGTTACCAGGCGTTCGTCATCAATACGGGCGACGGCGCGTTCGAACTGGCGAAACAGATCAAGCCCGACATCGCGATCCTCGATATCATGCTTCCGGGAGTGACTGGCTACCAGATCTGTCGGCGGCTGCGTAAGGATCCGGAACTGTACCGGATGGCGATTCTGATCCTCACGGCGCTGGGCGAAGAACCGGAAATCCTGCATGGCCTCGAACAGGGCGCGGATGACTATCTCGTCAAGCCATTCAAGCTGGATCGGCTTACGGACAAACTTTCGTCGCTGGTGATGTTGTTGCAAGCCATCGACAAGCGGAACGCGGTGACGAACCTCCCTGGTACGGATGCCATCAAACGCGAGATCAATCATCGCTTGGCGCGTGGCACGGCCATCGCCGCGATCTACATCGACATCGTCGGTTTTAAGCCATACTGCGCGTCGCGTGGCCAAGAGGGCATGACCAACGCGCTGAAATTCATGTCGAAAGCCCTGACTACTCTGACGCGCAACGCGGGCATCTACGAAAGCTTTGTGGCGCACATGGGTGGCGAGCACTTCGTGGTGCTGGTCAACATCGAGGATTACGAGCGGTTCTCGAACTCGTTAATGGAATCGTTCGACCAAAGCGTTCAAACGCTCTACACCCCTCAGGAAGTAACGCAAGGCCATATCATTGCTACGGATAAGCGGGGAAACGAGGTCCGCTGTCCGCTCATGGTACTTTCGATCGGCGTGTCCCACACGCAGCACCGGCAGTTTAAGAGCGCCAAGAAAATGTTCGAGGTGCTGGCCCAGGTGCGGCAGATGGCCCAGCCCAACAAGAAAAGTATCATGTTTATCGACCGACGGCGTACCGACCGCTAACCGGTTCAGAGACGCCTCTCATGCGATATTACACGGCGTTCGGCTTCGTTGTCGCCGTTTTGCTCGCGGGCTGCGAACAAGGTCCGTCGGATGGCGAATTGGCGGCGCGGATCGCGAAAAGTCGGCCCGCGTGGGAGAGTTATCAGGAGGATATCAAGGGGCAAGTCGGCGCGGGGCCGGTCGCGCAATGGGACGGAACGCCGTCGCGTCTCTGGTTCGACAAGGACGCCGTTTTCGTTGCCTTTGCGATGAAAGGTTATTGGGCCACGCGCGACGGGGGCGTGCCTGTGCTGCTGCGCGATCCTTCCGGACGCGTGCAACGGGATTTGCGTTCCGACCGCAACGGCTCGATGATCCGCTACACCTTCGAACGTCCCAAGCTCGACGGCATGCCGGCATGGCTGGAAATTAAGTACCCACATATGGAACGACGACTCGTGCTTTCCGAGCAGGGCGAATGGCAGGCGTCGGCAACGGCGAACTAGGGAAGGAATCGGGATTATGTTGGAGCGCTGCTTTGCTGTTTTTCTGTGTCTGATGTTGTTTGCGGCATGCGCCGGAGCCGAGGTCAATGTGTGGGTTAGTTCGCTTGATATGAAAGAAACGCTGACCCCAAAGCCGCCTATCGCGATCAAGCGGGAACATGGCGGCAAGAGCGGCAACATCGTTATAGACCTGTCCAAAGAGCGGCAGTCGATTCTGGGTATCGGGTCGTCGCTCGAGCACAGCACCTGCTACAACCTCATGCAACTTGCCCCGGGCATGCGCGCCGAGGCCATGATGCGATTGTTCGAGCCGAATAAAGGTATCGGGATGAACCTGATGCGTTTATGTATCGGCACGTCGGATTTCTGTGGCGAGCCGTTTTATTCGTACGACGACATGCCCGCAGAGCAGGCCGATCCGAATATGGAACATTTCAGTATCGAGAAGGACCGGGCCTATATCCTTCCGATCGTCAAGGAAGCGCAAATGCGCAATCCCGGCTTGCTCTTCTTGGGTTCGCCCTGGAGTCCGCCGGCCTGGATGAAAGATTCGGGGCGCTTGTGCGGCGGAGAACTTCTCCAGAAGTACTACGATGCCTATGCGCGTTACCTAGCCAAGTTCATCCGTGCGTACGAGGCCGAAGGCGTTCCTATCCACGCCATTACTATCCAGAACGAACCGGGTATGAACGTGAGCAGCTATCCCTCTTGCGGTTGGAACGGCGACATGCAGCGCGACTTCATCATGGGAAGCCTGGGACCCATTTTCAAAGAATACGGCATCAAGGCGCTTGTTCTGTGTTTCGACCACAATTTCAACGACGTTGCATTTCCGGAAACGATCTTGCGCGATCGCGATGCGGCGCAATATGTGGACGGCACCGCGTTCCACTTATACGAAGGCAAGCCCGAAGCCATGGGCGAACTTTTGCGCAAGTACCCGGATAAGAACGTCTACTTTACGGAAGGCTCGACGTACAACCTCGGCGGCGCCATCCAGATCATGAACTACTTCGCAAATGGCGCGCGCAGTTATAATGCATGGGTAACAGTCATCGACAAGAAGGGCAAGCCCAACAATGGACCCCATCGATGCAGTCCTACCTGCATCGTGTTCGACCCGGATACCAAGTCGTTGTCTTACCGTTTCGACTACTACATGTACGGCCATTTCTCGAAGTTCATCCAGCGCGGTGCGCGGTTCATCGAGACGGTCCGGGGCGACCGACAATTCAACCATATTGCGTTCAAGAATCCTGACGGTACCATGGTCTTAATCGTGGCCAATAACAGCAATGAAAAACGCAAGTTTTCGGTGCAATGCGAAGGACACGTTTTCCGCACAGAACTCGCCCAGCAATCCATGGCCTCGTACACCTGGAAAACGACATAGGATCACGAATCGGCACGGAGACTTCTCAACCTAGAAACGGCAGTTGAACCACGAATCACACGAATCACACGAATGAATCAGCGCTTTATCTCATTGAGACAAAACGCCCAACAAAACTTCCGAGAAGCGAAGGGAATATTAATATCCCTTCACCCGTTGTGTGAGATGATTTCAACTGCCGCTCAGTTGCCAAAGCCAGTCGGAAGAGCTTGCCGTGCAGCAACTTGTGAGTCCTGCCCATTCGTGTGATTCGTGTGATTCGTGGTTCAACTGCCGATTCTAGGCTCAACAAATGGCGCGCGCACGAGAGAGAAGGTCAGGGCGCTCGAACTTCGAAGCGATGGCCGCCCAGCGTTGCGGATGCGTGTCGTCCGCGTAGAGCGGGTAAAAGCCGAGTCCGATGTATGTTTTGAGCGCGGCTTCGCGCCAATCGTCCGTCAGCAAGCGCACGCACGAAATGCCCTCGTCGCGCGAGTATCGTATCGCCGCAACGCTGACGAGGGCGCCAAGGCGCTTGCCCCGGTGTTCGGGCAGGACGCCAACCATGTGCAGATACCCCGAATCCGGGTCGGCCTCTTCGACCCACGCCGACGCGGTCGCGACAATCCCGCACGCGTGCTCGACAATAAACACGCGCTCGGGTCTGAAGCATGGTTTCCGAACGAGAATGCGCAGCACGCTTTCCGGCAAATCGTCGGACAACGACGAAGTTACAAAGACTTGCGCGATACCCACCTCGTCGCCGTCGCGATAATTGCGCACGACATATCCGTCGGGCGGCAGTAAGTACGGCAGGTTGTAAAGATCGTCTTTCTCCAACCGTAACTGGGACATAGGCCAACTCCTTTTGGATTGCAGTTGGGACGAGGTTAGTCGTTTCGGCCCCGAAATGCAATTGATCGATTCCGAATACATTTACTTGATACGCGTGTACAATTCGGGCAATCTTGTGCATGGGAAACGGAGGATGCACTGTGGACATGCTTGTTCGCGGCAAGATGGTTGGCAACGCGGAAACGCGCGACATTCGGATCAAAGACGGACGCGTGACGTCGATTCGAAGCATCGGGAGCAAGCGGGCAGACTTGGGTTCGCGGCATTCGTTCATCGCGCCGGTTCTGTTCGATATTCAAGTAAACGGCTGGGGCGGTATCGACCTCCAGTCCCCCACGCTCATGGTTGACGACGTTTGGCGATTGACGCATTGTATGGCCATGCATGGCGTGGGCTATTGGATTCCGACGTTGATTACGGGACCACTCGAGGTCATGGAACGCACGTGTCGGGTTATCGTCGAGGCGCGGCGCAGTCCGGCGGTCCGGCGGGCGATTCCCGGTATTCACGTGGAAGGCCCGTTCATCTCGCCGCAGGACGGTGCGCGCGGGGCGCACGCGAAGGATTTCGTACGCAAACCGAACCTGCATGAATTCGATCGTCTCCAAGAAGCGGCCGAAGGTGCGATTCGGTACATCACGGTGGCGCCGGAATGGGACGGTGCGCCGGACTTCATCCGTGCCGTGGTGGCGCAAGGGGTTGTCGTGGCACTGGGGCACCACAACGCGTCCGAGGAACATATCGCGGCGGCAGTCGAGGCCGGTGCGCGCTTGTGTACACATTTGGGCAACGGGCTGGCGTCGATGATCCACCGCCATTTCAACCCGCTCTGGCCGCAGCTTGCCGAGGACCGGCTCGCGGCGGGATTTATCGCGGACCTCGAACACCTGCCCGCGCCGGTATTGAAATCGTTCGTGCGCGTGAAAGGTCCCGAACGGACGATTCTGACGTCGGATTGCGTACATATCGCCGGCCTCAAGCCGGGCCGGTATTCGTTGGGCGGAATGGCGGTCGAACTTTTGCCGACGGGCCGCATTTGCCTGAGCGGGACGGACCTGCTCGCTGGAAGTTCGCTCATGCTGTTGCAGGGCGTGGTCAACGCGGCCCGCGTGACCGATTTGACGTTGGAGCAAGCCGTCGCGTGCGCGACGAGCGTGCCGGCAAAGGTCCTGGGCGTGCGGCTGCATTTCAAGCATCCACGCGCGGGCGAGAAGGCGGAGTTCATCGTATTCGATATCAAGAAGGACGCAACCAACTGGCACGCGATCTTGCGCGGCGTGTTTATTGACGGAAAATTCGTCGACCGACAGGAAACCGCAGGCTGAAGACTAAGTAGATAGCCGTTGTGGACGAAGTGGACGTAACCAATACGGTGATCTTTTGTTCATGTCCTCTTCGTCCACAAAGTCCAGCCTTTCCACTGCTTAGACATGAAGCTTCACTATAACACCAATGCATGCAGGCTATTTCTGGGAAGGCGCGGACGGAGGCTGTTGGCCGTCCGGCGGTGGCGGCCGCATCCTCTGGGGATGTGGGGGCATGTTCGGGCGGCGTTGATCGTCACGAGGCGGTCCATTCATTTCCTGCAAACCGGGTGGCGGCTCGCCTTGTTGGAAACCGTCAGGCGGTCTTTGGCCATTCGGTGGTCCAAACGGCATTCCATCTCCGGCAAACCCGAGCGTACCACGTCTCGGATCGGGGCCCGGTGGCGCGCCCGGCGGGCCAAAATGCATGAACCGCCGCTGCATGTCGTCGCAGCGCGCGTTCCACCGCTTAGCCTGCTCGGGCCTGAGAACATCTTCTACCTGCTTCTTAAGCGATTCGAGTTCGTTCTGGATTTTTGGATCGACCTCGCTCCGAATCGCCTTCATTCGCTCATTGTGCGACGAAACGATCTCTTTGAGTTGTTTCGACTGCTCTGGCGAGAGCAGCAATTCGTCCTGCATATCGTTCATCAGCCGTTCCACCGCAAATCCGGGCGGTTGCCGGAATGGATTGAAGGCGCGCTGCCATAGCACTGTAGAGGTCAGGACCATCCCCACAATCAGGCCGCTGCCGAACACGGCGCTCGAAAGCAGAAAAGCCCGCAACCAAGGCCGTTGTGGCGGCCTTGCCAGGGAAACCGGATTGACGCTCGTCTCCGTCATAGCACGCTTTTCTCCTCTTACGGCATTACTACAGCGGCCTGTTGGAACAATGACAACAACGGATCGGTCATGCTTCCAAACAGAACGTAACCATACACAAGCGAAACGCACGCGACCGCAGCATATCCCGTGGCGAAAACGAGTCGCGGCAATCCAATGCGGCTTTCCTGATCGGGCAGACGATGCAGAATCCGCTGAGCAACGTCGCCCTGGGGAGCGCGCTCTTGTCTCGCGCGTTTTGCCAGTTTATCCATGTAGTCGAAAAGCTCAGTCATGACTTTTCCTCCCAAACCCAGCCTTTTCGAGAAGGTGTTTGAGTTTCTGGCGTGCACGATACGCCTGCACACGCACGAGTGTGGCACTCCAACCGGTCCGTGCGGCAATTTCCGTGCTCGTGCAATTCTCGAAATAGGTGAGCGTCAAAATCAAACGTTCCGAAGCGGGCAGTTGCGCCAGCAATCCGTGCAGATGTTCCGCCGCCTCGGAAGCACCGGCGTCTTCCGGTTCAAGTATCCGGTCCGTATGTTGGAACACAAGCGCCTCTTCAAGCCGACGCCGACGCGATTGCTGCCGCCAATACCAATATCCGGTGCGCGTGGCGATCCGCCGAATCCAATGCAACAGCGGCGCGTCGCCCCGATACTTTCCGAGGCTGCGATAGACCTCGATAAACACTTCCTGGACAAGTTCATCCTGGTCGTGCGGATCGCGAGTGAAATGCCACATCTGCCGAAAAACATACGATTGATAGCGGGTCACCAGTCGTGCATAGGCATGCTGGTCGCCCGACAGGCACGCTCGAATCTCCGACCAGTCACGTTCGCGCGTATCCGTCTCGACAGTCGGGGTGCTCAAACAACCATCCCCCATCTGGAAGATGGCATCTTCAATCCGCAACGCCATGCTTTGCATAGTACCACGTCTTTCCGCCAGATTTGCATAAACCGGCAGCACGAGCCAGTCCACATCCATTCCTTCACCTTGTTAGTGCCACCCAGTTGCCCAAGTGTTACGAGAAATTCGATAGGAGCAAAAGCCGAACGAAATACTCAAGCAAAAACACAAAGCGCACACAAGAAGTCGAACAAGGCCGGGCGCGTGTTCGGCTTGCATCCGTTTCTCTTTGGTTCTTTCTCTTTCCGAAAAGAGAAAGAACGTGCTATATTGCATGCACACAAGGGTTCACACGACATGAACGTAGCGCAAATTCTGGACCAGTTGGAGAAAGACCCCGATTTCGTCAGCCACTTGACCAAGTGGCGCAAGGAACCAGCGCGCCCAGCGCGGTATGCCGGATTCCCCGAGGCGTTGAATCCAAAGCTTGTCGCGGCGCTACAACGCCGGGGCATCCACGATCTCTACACGCATCAACGCGAAGCCATCGAAGCAGTCCTCGCGGGCGAACACGTCTGCGTCGTCACGCCGACGGCCTCGGGCAAGACGCTGTGCTACAACGTGCCCGTATTGAACCGTCTGCTGACCAATCCCGAAGCCCGCGCGTTGTACCTGTTCCCGACGAAGGCGCTCTCACAAGACCAAGTTCACGAGTTAAAGCACACCGTCGAAGACCTCGACGTCAAGATCGGCGCATTCACGTTCGACGGCGACACGCCGGCCTCGGCCCGCAAGGCGGTGCGGAGCGCGGGCCACATCGTCGTCACGAATCCAGACATGCTGCACGCAGGCATCCTGCCGCATCACACCAATTGGATTAAGCTGTTCGAGAACCTCGAATTCATCGTCATCGACGAGATCCACCATTACCGCGGCGTGTTCGGCAGCCACCTCGCAAACGTCCTGCGCCGCCTCAAGCGCATCTGCGCGTTCTACCGTTCGACCCCGCAATTCATTTGTTGCAGTGCGACGATCAACAACCCGAAAGAGATCGCCGAACGGGTCATCGAGAAGCCCGTCCGGCTCATCGACGACAACGGCGCGCCGAGCGGCGAACGTCATTTCCTGTTCTTCAACCCGCCAGTCGTCGACATGGAACTCGGCATCCGTAAATCGTCCGTCAAAGAGGCCGCGCGCATCGCAAAGCAACTGCTCATGCACGACATCCAGTCCATCATCTTCGCGCGAAGCCGCCTACGCGTCGAAATCCTGACCACGTATCTGAAGAAAGCGGTACAGGATCTCAACAAGAGCGGCGACCTCGTGTGCGGCTATCGTGGCGGCTACCTGCCGACCGAGCGGCGCGCCATCGAGAAAGGTCTGCGCGAAGGCAAGATCATGACAGTCGTCAGCACCAACGCCCTCGAACTCGGCATCGACATCGGTTCGCTCGATGTCTGCATCATGACCGGCTATCCCGGCAACATCGCTAGCACACGGCAACAGGCCGGGCGCGCGGGACGCCGCTCGACGATCTCGCTGGTTATCATGGTCGCATCGAGCGCACCGCTCGACCAGTACATCGTCAACCATCCCGATTACTTCTTCGGCCAGCCGCCCGAGAGCGCCACCGTCGATCCGAACAACCTCATCATCATGACGAGCCACATCAAATGCGCGGCATTCGAACTGCCGTTCGTCGAGGGCGAAACCTTCGGACTCGATGCCCACTCGACGCGCGCGATCCTCGAATACCTCGCCGAGAACCGCATCCTGCGCCACGTCAAGGACAAGTGGCACTGGTGCGCGGACACGTATCCCGCAGAAGATATCAGCTTGCGCACCGCCGCGCCCGGCAACGTCGTCATCCTCGATACATCCGACAACGGCCGCGTCATCGGCGAAATCGATCTGTTCGCAGCGCCAACCGAGGTATACGAGAATGCCATCTACCTCCATCAGACCGCGCAATACACGATCGACCGGCTCGACCTCGAAGATCGCAAGGCCTACGCGCGCCCCGTCGTGGTCGATTACTACACCGATGCACAAATCAAGGTCGACCTCAAGGTCATCGACATCCTCAAGCAAGAACGCCTCGCCAAAGCCGACAAGATCTCCGGCGAACTCAGCGTGACGTGGCTGCCCACCATGTACAAGAAGATCAAGTTCGGCTCGCACGAAAACGTCGGCTGGGGCGAGATTCATCTGCCGGAAACCACCATGCACACGACCGGCTACTGGATCGAGTTTCCGGAAAACGCCGGCGAAGAAGCCGAACTGAGCGAGAAGGCCCTCGGAGAATCGCTACACGCGCTGGCAAACACGTTACGACAAGTCGCGCCAGTTCAGGTGCTCTGCGACGTGACAGACATTCGCACGCACGCCATGGTTCGCGCACCTTTCTCAGACCGCCCCACCATCTATCTATACGAAGGCTACCCCGGCGGAGTAGGGATCAGCGACAAACTCTTCACGCATCACAACCGCATGCTCGACGCCGCGATCTCGCTCCTCGCAAGCTGTACCTGCAAAGAAGGCTGCCCGAGTTGCGTAGGCACCGCGCTCGAAGTAGGCCACCACGGCAAACGCGGCGCACTCAAACTAGCCAAACTTGCCCGCGCGGAATAGTGGTACACTCCGCGCTAAACATCAGAGAAGCCAATCGTTCAGAAGAAACTGCTTATTTAGATGCCACCACTTCTTCACCTTTTCGCACACACCGGTACGCTCCGTCTCGCCGAACATGAGCCACGTCACGAGAGGTCTGAAGGCCCGGCCATCTGCCTCGACCAACACGTCGAACACACTCTGATCGAATTTTCCCTGAACGAAGAGCCCATCTATGAGATCCGCATACTTACCCATACCAATCTTGCTCCCCAATTGCAGAAACTCGAACTTCGGAACTATGGCATTCTTCGATAAACTTCGCGACGATGGCCTAACGCAACCACGAGTATGACAAGTACTTCGTCGCGAATTTCATAGACGATCCGATAGTCCCCAACTCGGATACGCCAACGCCGCTCCAGGCCCTTGAGCTTCTTCGACCCCGCTGGCCTAGCATCGAATGCAAGTTGCTCGGCGCGCGCGACGAGTTTCATCTGCAGATTCGCCGTCAACCGGGCAAGCTGTCTTTCGACACACGCGGCAAACAACACACGATAGGTCGGCACGACTATGCCATTCCCAATCGCTTCTTAATAACCTCGATAGGTATCGGTTGCTCGCCTGTGGCTTCCATTTCGGCAAGGGCTTTGTCTGCCGCGTCGTTATCCAGGAGGTCTTCGATTTCCTCGAGCAGGGCGAGATCGGCCACAGGCATCATTACGGCGACCTCCTTGCCGTTCTCGTGCAGGACCACGCGTTCGCCGCAGCTAATCACGCGTTCAAGCGCTTCGTCAATGTTCTCCTGTAAAACGGTATTCATTCCCGAACTCCCTTCGCATCCCTTTGGGTGCGGAATTCTACGCCAGATCGATCCTGCTGGATTCTACCACATCCATTCATCCGTCTACGCACAAGAGAGCGGGCGATCTCGTGCGAACGTAGAGCGGAAGTCGTTCAATCCGCCGCGAAGTCGAACATATACATGAACCCGGCGCCGACGGGGTCTTTCTCCCACGCACGCACATCGCGCGAAGATGCGAGCATCACTCCCGCCGTGCCCTCCGCGCCCGGCTGATCCCAGTAGAGCATGCAGAAGGTACCGTCGGCATGGACGATCTGGACACATTGAATCCGCCCCACATGGGCTTGTGCGTCGACCTGCGCATGCACACGTTGTTCGATCCCCCTACGCCGGCTGCGTCGCATCAAGTGCAGGCAACGACCACACGCCGTCGTGCAATTCCCCGACGCACAGCGTCCGCCGATCTGAAAAATCCAATTCGCCGCTGTTAACCCGCTGATACCAGACAAGTACACGCCCGTCCCCACTCGCCAATCCCACATGCTCGATTTGACCGCATCCCACACCCTGTGCTACCGTGGCAGACACAATGTGGGCGGTTAGCTCAGTTGGTTAGAGTACCTGCCTTACACGCAGGGTGTCGCAGGTTCGAGTCCTGCACCGCCCACCACTTTGTAAGTCACGGCTGAATAAGCGTTTAGCTTATACCTGTTACAGCGACAGAGCGGCCCTAAACCGAACGTCGAAAACGTGTAATTGACACGTTCGACACGGAAAAGGAGTCGCGAAGCTATGCAGAAGAAAGCCGCAACATCCCCACGAATTCCGAAACTCCGCAGACACAAAGCCTCGAACCGCGCCTATGTGGAACTGAGCGGGAAGCGAAAATACCTTGGCGTCTTCGGTTCGCCCGAGGCTGTCCAAGCGTATGCCGCCGAGATCGCTCAATGGCTGGCCGCTGGCCGAAACGTGCCCGTTGACGCCAACGAGATTACCGTAGGCGAAGCACTGGCGCGTTACCTCGAATGGGCGACAGTCCGCTACGGGGGATCCACTCAACTCCAACTGGTCGAGAAGGCCCTATGCGACTGCAATCGCCTGTACAGCCGGATTTCCGCGAAGGACTTCGGACCGCTACGGCTTATGGCGTTGCGGGGCGAATGGGTAAAGCGCGACCTGTCCGTGTGCACGACGAACAAGTACACGGGCATCCTCAAACGCGCGTTCAAGTGGCTGGCAAGTCGAGAGATTGTGCCAGCGGGCGTGTGGCACGGACTGCAAACCGTCAGTGGCCTTCGGCGTGGTGGCGGTGAAGGCCGGGACACGGCACCCATCGAGCCGGTATCCGTCGAGCACGTCGAGGCCGTCAAACCGTACGTGTCGCGACAAGTGGCCGCGATGATCGATCTTCAGGTGTTGACCGCGGCCCGGCCCGGCGAACTGGTGAACTTGACGCCCGACGATATCGACACGACGGGTGCGACATGGGAATGCCGCCTCACGGAACACAAGACGGCCCACGTTGGCAAAGTCCGTACCTTGTTCTTCGGCCCGAAGGCGCAAGGCATACTGCGCCCGTTCATGTTGAGGCCGGCCGATGCACCCTTGTTCTCGCCGATTGAAGCCGAGGCCGATCGCCACGCGAAATGTGAAGTCCATCGCCACCAACCGAACGCGCCAGCCAAGACAGACCGCGAACTCGGCGACCGGTACACCGTCAAAGCGTATCACCGGGCGATCCAGCGGGCGTGTAAGACCGCTGGCGTTCCCGCATGGCATCCGCACCAACTCCGGCACACCGCGGCAACGGAACTGCGCAGGCAATACGGTCTCGACGCCGCACAGGTGGTCTTGGGACATTCCGGTGCACGGATTACCGAAGTCTACGCCGCCGTCGATTCCGCAAAGGCCCGCGCAATCATGGCGCAGATTGGGTAGGTACTCACGAAGCGTAACTCCCGGCGCGTGGTGCGCCGGGAGTCGAGAGCCGATGATCGCGCCCGCCTGATTGCGGCGTTGCTCGAACAAACGGCAAGTGAGTCCGGGCCATGTGAACTAATGGGGCGGCGTTCGCCAGCATCCAGCCGCCCGTTTCTCTTATGTGCTTCCTATACGAATACCCAGCGTCCTCGACGTGAAGTGTCTTCTGCTTTTCCGCGAGGCGAGCATAAGGGCAAGGGCACCCATGGCAAACGTAAGCCTGTCCCCACCGGAGTGTCCGGCAGACTTGGGCATAGTGGAAGTCCCGCCGAAACAACCTGTGAGATTCTGGTCTTCGACGGTGAGCGTTGCGTAGTTTGACGTGACGCTGCCGAACGTGTTGCTCACTACGCACACATACATGCCGCCATCGTCCGCCCGTGCGCTCACGATGGTATATGCCATCTGCGTCGCACCTACAATGTTTACGCCGTTCCTTTGCCACTGGCAACTTAAGGGCGGTGTTCCCGTTGCCGCCACAGCGAATGTTACCGACGCGCCAGAATTCACCGTCGCCGACTGGGGTTGTTGGAAGATCGACGGCGGCATGTTTACGACCAGGTGCGCGCTGTTTGAATCCGCGGAGCCGAGGCCGTTGCTTACGGTACACACATAATCGCCCTCGTCAATTTGTTGCGCCGAAGCTATGAACAGCGTAGCTGCCGTTTGCCCCACGAGTAGCGTGTCGTTCTTACGCCATTGGTAGCTCAACGGTGGCATACCCGTTGCCGCCACGGCGAATGTTACCGACGCGCCAGAATTCACCGTCTGCGACTGCGCTTGTTGGGAGATCGACGGCGGGTCATTGACAACAAGCGTCGCCGCGTTTGACGTGACGCTGCCGAGCGCATTCGAGACGGCGCAAGCATATGACCCCTCGTCCGCCTGCTGGGCCGACACAGGACTGTAGGCTGCGCCCGTCGCACCCGTGATATCCGTTCCGCCCTTCTTCCACTGATAACTGAGCGGTCCTGTCCCCGTAGCCGTCACGCCGAAAGACAACTCCGCGCCAGGATTCACCGTCCGCGACTGCGGTTGCACTGTGATCGATACCGGGTCGTTGACGAACAACCTCGCCGCGTTTGACGACGCGTTGCCGACGACGTTTGTCACGACGCACATGTACGACCCCTCATCCGCCTGTTGTGCCGACGTGATGGCGTATGTCGCGTCCGTCGCACCCGTGATGTTCGTCCCGCTCTTCTTCCACTGGTAGCTCAACGGTGCCGTGCCCCCTGCCGTCACACTGAAAGGCACTGCCGCGCCAGGATTGACCGTCGCCGACTGCGGTTGCACTGTGATCGATACCGGGTCATTGACAACAAGCGTCGCAACGGTTGACGTGACGCTGCCTAACGCATTCGAGACGGCGCAAGCATATGACCCCTCGTCCGCCTGCTGGGCCGACACAGGACTGTAGGTTGCGTCCGTCGCACCCGTGAGGTTCGTCCCACCCTTCTTCCATTGGTAGCTCAACGGTGGCATACCCGTTGCCGCCACGGCGAATGTTACCGACGCGCCAGAATTCACCGTCCGCGACTGCGGTTGCACTGTGATCGATACCGGGTCGTTGACGAACAACCTCGCCGCGTTTGACGACGCGTTGCCGACGACGTTTGTCACGACGCACATGTACGA
>CAIYET010000866.1 GCA_903925285.1 Candidatus Hydrogenedentota bacterium
AGCAGTATGGCATGTGGTGATGCTCAAATAGATCCCAAGAAACCTAGTTGTTGTGGTGTTTCTAAGCGCTCTTGCGACAAGAGCCCGCTGGCGCATTTTCACAACATGCTGGGCAACTGTCTGGCGTACGCCCAGGCAGCGCATTCCGAGGGCAGGCCCATCGTGGGGATCCTGTGCGAATTCACGCCGCGCGAGTTGATTATGGCCGCGGGTGGCGTTCCCGTGTGTCTGTGCGGCGGCTCGGCAGAGACGATTCTTGCGGCCGAGCGGGATCTGCCCGTGGGGTTGTGTCCGTTGATCAAGTCCACGTACGGGTATCACGTGATGGGGTCGAATCCGTTTATCGAGATGGCGGACCTAATCGTGGCCGAGACCACGTGCGACGGTAAGAAGAAGATGTATGAACTCATGGGCGAGAAGCAGCCCATGTACGTGCTCGAATTGCCGCAGAAGGAGCAGGACCCCGACGCCTTCGCGCATTGGCAAGCCGAACTGCGCAAGTTCAAACAGTTCCTCGAGTCGCGTTATGGGAACGCAATCACGGATGCCAAGCTCGGCGACGCGATCCGGGTCATGAATCGCGAGCGCGCGTTGCGGCGTGACATTGCCGCACTGATGAAGGCGGAGCGTCCGCCGCTGACCGGGCGGCAAGTACTGGAGTTGAAGAGTAGCATCTCCGGAATCTGCGAGGATCTCGAACAATACGAGAAGGCGCTCGATCTCTATTCAGGAAAGGAAGGTTGTCCGGAGACGGTGAACAAGGTCCGCGTGCTTATGACGGGCGTGCCCATTGTACACGGGGCCGAACGCGTGTTGGATCTTATTGAGGCGCATGGCGGATTGGTCGTGTGCGCAGAGAATTGTTCCGGCGTTAAGCCTGTTCTGGAAGATGTGGACGATTCCGGAGCGGACCCGTTGCGCGCGCTTGCCGAGAAGTACTTCCACCTACCGTGTTCCGTGATGACCTGTAACCAGGGACGCCTGGAGTCGTTGCGCCGTTTGGCCTGCGAATTTCGCGCCGAGTGTATCGTCGAACTCGTGTGGCAGGGGTGTCTGACGTACGACGTCGAATCCGTGCGCATCAAGCGCTTCTCCGAACAGGAACTCGGCCTTTCCTATCTGCGGATCGCGACCGACTACTCGCCCTCGGATTGCGCGCGGATCGCGGTGCGTATCGAGGCCCTGTTCGAGACCGTGCGCGCAAAGGCGGCAACCTGTGGGTGAACCGAAAGCCGTCTTGTACAGTTGTCCGTTTGTTCCCCCGGAATGGATCGCCGCGCACGGTTTGCGGCCCACGCGCGTGTTGCCTCGTTCGCCGGAGGCGATTGACGGCATCGGGGATACTCTCGTCTCACTGTCGCGGATGGGCATCTGTTCGTACGCGCGGGCCTTTGCCCGCGAGGTCTGCAAGGGCTCGGATGGCGATGCGGCGATCTTTACGACAACCTGCGATCAGATGCGGCGCATGTCCGAGTTGGTTGGGCGTTTCTGCGACAAGCCGATCTTCGCGATGCACGTGCCCACGTCGTGCGAGACCGTCGCCGCGTTTCGATTCTACCGAGAGGAACTGCATCGCCTCGGCCGGTTCCTGATCGAGATCGGCGGGACGGAGCCAACTCCCGATACGCTCATCGCGGCCATGGAATCCTACGAAGCCATGCGCACGGCACGGTCTTCATCGCGATTCGGAAGAGCCGGCGCTATCCCCATCGCGCTGGTCGGCGGACCATTGGTGAGCGGCCTCCTCGATCTGTTCGACCTTGTCGAGCGCGCGGGAGGCTATGTCGCCCTGGATGCGACGGAGACTGGCGAGCGGACCTTGCCCAAACCCTTTGATCGCCGCCGATTGAAGGAAGACCCCGTGGCCGAACTCGTGGATGCGTACTTCGGAACGATTCCGGACGCGTTTCGCAGGCCAAACACACTCTTGTATCAATGGCTGAAACGCGAGAGCGCCACGCGGGGCATACGTGGAATCATCCTCCTGCATTACGTATGGTGCGACACGTGGCGCGCGGAGGTGGGAAGGTTGAAGGAATGGGCGCCCGTTCCAGTCCTGGTGATCGACACCGACGAGGGCGAGTGCGATCATGGGCGGATCTTCTCTCGCGTCCAAGCCTTTTTGGAGGTGCTCGCGCAGTGATGGCACCGCGGCAATTGACGTTGGACGAATGGGAGTCGCGATACACGGAACTCGTCGCGGGGGGGCTCAGGGAACCGGCGTATGGAGGCCCGTTGCGTCGTCACCTCGAAGACGGCGATCTGCGGTTGCCGCGACTCTGCTACGACAATTCGGCGGCGGCGTTGCGTCTGTGGAATTTCCTGCTCACCGAAGAGGATCGACTGCATGCGGCGCGTGCCGCAGGCAAGAAGATCGTGGGCACGATGAAGGATCTGGGCACGGTGCCCGTGATAGCCTACGCATTTCCCAATCTCGTCGCATTCTATCCGGACGGCGCGTGGTGGATCCCGTGTGTCATGGAACTCAGCACCGGTTTACTGGGTATCGCGGACGCTTTGGGAATTGACGAATCTTTTTGTCCGGTACGCGCGATGCTGGGCGCATTTCTGACCGGCGAGCACTTTCCCATACCGGACCTCCTCACGTGCAGCGTCGGCGCCACGTGCGATGATTTCTCCGCGATCGCACAACGCCTGAATGGACTTGGGTATCCGATCCTATGGTGGGAGATGCCTGCACGCCGTCATCCCGACTCGAACGAATCGAGTGTATCGTTGCCCGGCGGATTCGTCGCGCCGTGCGATCAGGTCGAGTTGGTCGCCTCCGAACTGGAACGCATCAAGGAAGCACTCGAACGTCTCGCGGACATGCGCTTGACGGACGACGACCTGGCGCGCGGGATCGCGGTAGCCAACCATGCACGGCGGCAGCTCGCGGAGTTGCGGCGGCTAGTCTTCACCGCGGAGATCTGCCCCATGCCCGCGCTCGAAATGCTCATTGCCGAAATGCTCGCGATCCATTTCTGCTCCGACCGCGAGGAAACCATTCAGGTCTTCGACGATCTGCTCGAAGAGGTCCGCGAGCGCGTTCGTGCGAACGTGGGCTACTTCGCCGGCGATGCGGTCCGCGTGTTTTGGGTGAACCCCGTTGCGGACCTCCGCGCCATGAACCTCTTGGAGGAGTGCGGCGGACGGCTGTGTGGAACGGAGTACCTCTTCTGTCACGCGCTGGACGAAATCCCGGAGGACCTGCCGCCGATAGAAGCCTTGGCGCGCATGGCCTTGGCGGATCCGATGGTCGGCCCTTCTTCGGATCGCGCGCTTCGAATCTGTCGAGATATCGAGCAGTTCGAGGCCGAGGCCGTCGTCATCGCCCGCATTCCCGGAGCGAGTCATTGCGCCTACGAAGGTCATATCATCCACGATGTCATTCAAGAACGCTTCGGCATTCCGGTGACCGAGATCGAAGTGCCTCCGATCAGCGACGCGCTACGTCCGACGCTTCGCACGCGGCTCGAGGCGGTCATGGAAGCCGCGCGCGCACTCCGAAGGCGTTGACGCGGGCCTTCGGCGCGAGGAAGGACTATTATTTGTGTCTCGAGTCCGACTATGGGACCTACGAATCCGCGCGCATGGCCGCACGCGTGGAAGCCTTGTTCGAGACGGTCCGATGGCGAACTCTCAGAACGTGAATGTCCGGCCTGTTTTCGGTCTTGAAGGGGCTCGCCCGGTAGACGCAAAAGGCGCGTTAGTCTCGCGTTATTGCAACAGTATACGTCGCGCACCGTCGCGTTATGCGAGTCTTTATCTTGGAAATCTCGCTGATTCAGACTTACTAACTGATTTGTTGAAAGCAACTTAACGCTGCTCTGGCTGTTCTGGTATGCGTCTTGCTTGTATTTGCGCACGTGGGATTGTTTTGCTCATCCGCGGACGGACCCGTTTCGAAGTATTCGAGACCGCTTCAAATCCGCAGTGTATGTTATGCCCAGATTGGAGCGCCCAACAATATGGCGGATGCAGATACGGAAACTTCGATGCGGCTGAACCGAAAAGAGGGATTTTTTTTGGTTCTGTGGTGTGCCGTCGTCGTACTCCTTGTCATCCAGACGGCCTACGAGCAGAAATACCCTTTGGTACTGCAAGGCAAGAGGGCGAGACTTATTGCGATTGCCTCGACGGGAAAGGACATCCAAAGCCCGGTCGCCTATCTCTTTGGGCGCGCGCCTTACTTCATCGTCTGCGACCGGTTGAAGGGCTCGTACGAGAGCGTTCCCAACACGTACGTCGATTCACAACATGCGGCCGGACTTCGGTCGGCTCAAATGCTCGCGAAACGAAACGTCGATGCCGTTTGCGGCAACAACATTGGTTTCGAGCCTGCCAATGTGTTTGCGAAAGCCAACATCGAGATGTACACGAACGTGCAAGGCACGGTATGGGAGACGCTCGAGGCATTTCCCGATGCGCTCACGAAGATAGATAAGGAGTCCGTGCCGGCGCATTTTGGCATTACCGGGAGCAAGAATCCCATTGCGTGTACCTCTTTCGACGCAATGGCCAACATCGAGCAAATCGTGCAAGGGCGTTTCATGATGTGCCTGGATTGCGGTTACAGGGTGCCTGTGGGAAATCAGCCCGCCGATGTGGCCGCCACGTGTGCCAAGTGTGGGGGAAACATGCACGAAATAGTGACTGTGGCTTCGCCGCCTGCCGGTGTAACCCGGCTTCGAGTGAGGGTATTGTGATGGGCGCGAGGGCGGTTCCGAGCTATGTGGAGAGCCGCCGGCTGGCGCTGCTGGCGGTGGTGTTCTTCTCCTTTTATTCGCTGTATGTGACGTGGTCGGTCGCTCGGTTTGACGTTCTTTCGGCAAGCGCCTTGGTGAAGACCAATGTGGTCATGAGGGTGATTCAACACGGGGTACGGAGCGTTTGCCCGCATTGCGGGTTCAAAGGTACCCCGAAGTGCCCGCAGTGTTCCGTCGATATGTACTGGAACGGTTACCAAGGGACATTCATTTGTTCATCCTGTGGCAAGGGCGGGTTCCCTCAGTGCGGAAAGTGCGGCGCCCCGATGACTTGGATCGAGTTGAAATGACGGCAATGTGGAGGTCGATACGGGTGACGAGATGGAAGATCGTGGCGATTCTTCTGGGTCTTTGTTTCGTCTTGTTGATGGTTGGCAACGGCAGGAAGGATGTGGTCGAGATTCACAATAATGGCGCGACTATGTGTTTAGAATGCATAGGGTTGGAGTAGTGGCATGAGGCTAAACGCACTTAGACGCGGCATGCAATGGGTCTCGCTGATAGCCCCTCAACTTTCTCTGGGATTTGTCAAGACCAAACAAGTATATCAAGGCCCATTGAAGGGTGCGTGTGTTCCCTTCTTGAGTTGCCACAGTTGTCCGAGCGCCTTTCTTTCGTGTCCAATCGGCACGGCCCAGCATTTCATGACGATACAAAGAAT
>CAIYET010000867.1 GCA_903925285.1 Candidatus Hydrogenedentota bacterium
CCCGAAGGGGTCGTACAACGAGCACGATGTCGGCCTTCATCAACGCTGATTTGGAAATAGTACGACCCCTTCAGGGTCGATGGATGTCGGTTTTGTATCCGTGGGTTGCACCCACGGCTATTCATGTTCTTCCCCTCCGGGGAAACCGAATCGAAACGATAATTCCCAGTGAAAGTGAAGATGGAGTACGCTAAATCCGGATGAGCCAGACATGAACTGTTCCATCTGCAAAAATGGCGTGACGACACGTGGACAGACTTCCGTCACGCTCGAACGTGGTCCGATTACAATGGTCTTCAAAGGCGTGCCTGCCGACGTGTGCGACAACTGTGGCGAGCCGTACGTGGATAACGTAACTGCGAAACCCATGTTGAACGCCTTCGAAGAAGCCGTGCGCAAGGGAGTCGTCGTGGATGTTCGGCAATACAGTGCGGGGGAACTCTCTAGCCGTCCTACGACCTTTCCAAGGCAATAGCGAATGCGAGTAGCGTTTCTCAATCCGATGTTCGGGAAGGACTTTACGAAGTCCGCGCGCTGGTTCGCGCGTTCACGCGGACGCGTCCAGCGTCATCCTGACTATTTGTGCACGGCGGCAGCGGTCGTCGAAAACGCGGGACACGCGGTGTTCCTGCTCGATGCGCAGGCGAAAAACATGTCCACCGAAGCGCTGCTGCCGCAGTTGCGCGCATTCAAACCCGACCTCATCGTTCACCTCGCATCGACGCCTTCGATCGATTCCGACATCGCGGCGGCAGCATTGTGTAAGGAGGCGACCGGTGCGCGAAACGTCCTCGTCGGTTCGCACGTCAGCGCCGAGCCGGAAGATACCATCATGCGCGCGAAGGGGGCCGTCGATGCCGTGGCCGTCGGCGAGTACGACTACACGTTGCTCGCCTTGGCCAACGGGGAGTCGTTCCGTGAATGCCTCGGCTTGGCGTGGTCCGACAACGGTCGCTACACGATCAACGCGCAACGCCCGCTCATCGAAGACCTCGATGCGCTTCCGTTTCCCGCGTGGCAGCACATCGATCTCGCCGACTACCGCGACGCAGGTAAGCTCTTTCCGTTTATTACGCTGCTCAGCGGGCGCGGCTGCTACGGACGCTGCACGTTTTGCCAACTGCCGCAAGTTATGAACGGGCACGGCTATCGCGCGCGGAGCGTCGAGAATGTCGTCGACGAGATCGCATACGATCTGAGCCTCTTCCCAAATTTGAAAGAGATCATGTTCGAGGACGACACGCTGATCATGCACGCCACGCGCGACCGGCTCGCGCAATTGTGCGAAGGGATCATCCGGCGAAACTTCGGCCTGTCGTGGAGCGCCAATGCACGCGTGGACATGGACGACCCCGAAATCCTCGAACTCATGAAACGGTCCGGCTGCCGCATGCTCTGCGTCGGATTCGAGTTCGGCGCCCAGCAAGTCCTCGACAACGTCAACAAAGGCACGACCGTCGCCCAGATGTTCACGTTTGCCGAAAACGCGCGCAAGGCCGGTATTCGCATCCACGGCTGCTTCATGTTCGGCGGACCCGGCGAAACCCCCGACACCGCGCGCAAGACGATCGACCTCGCGTTGCACCTACCGATCGACACCGCGCAGTTCAGCGGCATGGTCGCCTACCCCGGTACCGCGTTCTACGCGTGGGCGAAGGAAAAAGGCTATCTCATTCCGACATGCTGGCGCGATTGGGTCGACGAGAACTTCGAACAATGCGCCACCGTCCGCTGTCCCGACCTCAGCCTCGACCAAATCAACGCCTTCATCGATCAAGGCCTCCGCCGCTTCTACCTCCGTCCCACGCAGATGGCCCGCATGCTAGGCAATATCCGCACACTCGCCGACCTCAAAGGCAAACTCCACGGCTTCAAGAGTTTCATAAGCTACTTCCGCGAACAGTAGGTTACCTGCCTTCATCTCGGAAGCATAAGCCCGCCTCGCCTCGTTGGCTTCGTTGCGCTACTGACGGAGAACATCGGGGTCTATGTCGGCATCGCGCAGAATTTGCCGCAACAATCCTGTGCCCATGGTTCGGGATGCGTGCATGGGGATGGTGACGCGACGCCCATCAGGGTGGCAATACACGGCATGACTTCCCTTTTGGCGATCGAACAAGAAACCTTGCGCCTCGACAAGACGCACAACTTCTCGCGCGGTTAAGCGGGGGAGCCGTGGACTCATAGCGCAAGCGAAATCGCTTCGCTACAGATTTCCGTACAGATAGGCTCCCCAGTGGCAAGGCGCGATTCGAGGTGGGCCGCAATGGCCTCGCGGATATTGATGCGGGCTTCCTCCTCGGTTTCCCCCTCGGTATAGCAGCCCTGTAGCGCCGGGCAAATCGCAAGGACGCGCCCATCTTCGTCTCGCTCGTACACGACCGTAAATAGATATTCCTTCATGATCCGATCCTCGATGGGATTCTATCGACTCCGGGCGAGAAAGGCAAGCCTAGCTTGACCCGTTTACCCTCATCATACTAACGCTTTTCTTCTTTGGTTTCTTTGTGTCTCCGGATCATTTCGCCGAGTTTGCAGAGGGTAGCTGCGTCGATGTCGCGCAATCGGCCCTGGTAGTCCGGGCCGACGTCGATCGAGAAGATGTTGCCGTACTTGACCGCGCCGAGATAGTCCTCGAACAGTTGTTCGGCTGGGCGACACAACTGGTCGTGTTTCGGTAGCGAGTAAAACCAGTCGGCCCCGCCCTCGTGCGTCGGCAGAATCGGGTACGTGAACTCCGCGACGAGGTATCCCTTGTACGTCGATTCGGCTTCCTTGTTGTACGCGGAAGCGTTCGCGTCGCCGATGGGTCCGGGCTTGCCCATCTCGCGCAGACAGAGGTCGCCCGCGGGTTCGCAACTGTTGAAGCCGACGAAACAATCGGGCTGAAACCGGTGAACCCACTCGGCGGTATCCGGGTGGCTGAGGCCGCCATCGCCTTGCGCGCGATCCATCCAGAAGAACGCGATGGGGCCGTACTGCGTGAGCAGTTCCTCGAGTTGAGCCTTCTTGGTATCCGGATTCTTGCTCGATGCCCAGATGGCATTTCCCCAGTTCGGACTACCGGGGAGCAGTCCATCCTGCGGCAGCGGCTCTTTGAGCCACGTCCAATCGCCTTCCGAGAAATAGAGGGCCAGCTTCAGTCCAAACTTGTCGCACGATTTGCGCAAGGCGGCAAGAACGTCCGTATGGAGGGGACTTTTCGTGACGTTGAAGTCCGTCGTCTTGGTATCCCACAAGCAAAACCCGTCGTGGTGTTTCGTCAGGAATAGGATGTAGCCCATCCCCGCATCCTTGGCCGTCTGGCACCACTGATCCGTGTCGCATCCCGTCGCCTTGAAGGAATCGACGCTCGCAACACCGCGCGTCCACTCGTGCCCCGAGAACGTGCTGAGCGACCAGCACACAAACATCCCGCAACGCAGGTTCGCGAGATCCCGTGCCCGGGTTGCGCTATCCGCAGGGATCTGCGAACCAGCCGCCGCGCTGGCGCATATCAGGATACATACGACTGCTCTCATGGAGTTCATTCTACCTCTTTTCACTTCTCCGTAGTCAAACGCTGCCTCGACGCCGAAAGCCCCTTGAAGCGATTCACAGGAAGATGCTATACTTGCGTTCGTCTCTTGGCGAACCCTGGCGGCCGCTTGGTTGTATCGAGTTACGGTTGGCTGTTGGTTCATAACGTGAAGCGGGGGTCCGTTTGTTGTTTAACGGGCGACCGCACGCACAACAAATCGTGCATGTGCGCACGATAAAACGAAGAGGATACGAGATCGTGAGATCGATTACTGCCGTTTTTGCGAATGCCTGTCTGGCCGTTTTATTGCTTGCCTGCTCGAATGCCGCCGTGGCGGAGGACGCCAAACCCGCAACATCTTCGGGCCAGTACAAGATCGGCGTCATCAACCGCAAACTGATCCTGGATGGCTATAAGAAGGTCAAGGCCGAGTACGCAAAGCTCCAGGGCGAGGTTGAAAGTCGCCAATCCAAGATCGACGAACTTTCCAAGAAGATCGACGACGCCAAGAAGACATACGAGGCGGAGAAAGACAAACTCGCCCCTGCGGATCGTGCCGAGAAAGAAACGGCCATCCAAAACGATTATCGCGACTATCAGACCAAACTGGCCAGCAATCAGGCGGATATCGACACGAAAGAGAAGACGATGATGAAGGCGGTGTTCGCCGAGATCGACGAAGTCGTCAACAAGATTGGCGAGGACGAAGGCTATCATATCATTCTCGAAGGCGGCGGCCGCACGGGTGCTGTGTATTTCAGTCCGACCATCGACATTTCACAGAAAATAGTCGACGCGCTAAACAGTAAGATGGGTGCCTCTGCCGAGCCTGCCAAAGCGCAGGAAAAGCCCAAGCCACAAGACAAGGCGGCGGCCAAGGCCGAGAAGTCGAAGAAGTAGTCGGCGCATTCATCTGTACTCAACCCAGCCGAAATCACACACAGGAACCGGATTGCACGCATGAAGAAATCCGTGGGTGAGATAGCCGAGTTGGTCGGTGGCGTGGTCGTTGGCGACCCCGATGTCTGTATTACCGGGCTTAACGGTATCGAGCAGGCACAGCCGGGCGAGTTGACCTTTCTCAACAATCCGCGTTACGCCCACCATCTCGAAACAACCGGTGCGTCGGCCATCCTCGCCCCGCCGGACCTCGATGTGTTGGGAAAGACCCTTATCCACGTCAAGAACCCGTATGCCGCCTTCGTAAGCGTTCTACATTCCTGGGCGGAACCGCTCAAGGTGACGCTCCCGGAAGGCATTCACGCGACCGCCGTTATAGGCAGCGGCGTAACCTTGGGCGAACACGTGGCGATAGGCCCTCACGTCTTCGTCGGCGCGGATAGCCGGATTGGCGGCGGCGTAACGCTGCATCACGGCGTCTCGATCGGCCCCGGCTGCACGATCGGCGACGACAGCGTCCTGTACCCAAACGTGGTCGTCCGCGAACGCGTGAGCATCGGAGCGCGATGCGTCCTCCATGCCGGGGCGGTCATCGGAAGCGATGGTTTTGGTTTCGCGCCCTTCAGCGGGTCATGGTTCAAGATCCAGCAGATCGGCACGGTCGTCATCGGCGACGACGTCGAGATCGGATCGAATTCGGCCGTCGACCGGGCGACGTTCGGCCGTACAGTGGTGGGCCGCGGCACGAAGATTGACAATCTGGTCCAGGTGGGCCATAATGTCCAAATCGGCGAACACTGCGTCGTTTCCGGCATGTCCGGAATTGCCGGCAGTACCGTCATCGGCGACCATGTGACCATTGCCGCGCAGGTTGGAATAGCCGATCATCTTGAAATCGGGGAAGGCGTAACGTTAGGCGCCCGATCCGGGGTAGCGCAGTCCGTCAAACCGGGAAAGGTCATGTCGGGTTACCCGCTCATGGAACATCAGGACGATTTGCGCGTGTTGGCCGCATTACGCCGCCTGCCGGATATGCCGCGGCGGATACGCGACCTCGAACGACGCATCCAAGCATTGGAAGAGAATCTGCATGGAACAGCAGAAGACGATAAGCGCTGAGGTCTCGTTTTCGGGCATGGGGCTGCACACCGGCAGTCTCACGACCATGACCTTCAAACCGGCCCCTCCCGATACGGGCGTGACCTTCTACCGCATCGATCTGCCGGGTTCGCCCGCGATCCAGGCCGACATCGACCATGTAGTCGATGTGTCCCGCGGCACCACCATCGGTGTTAACGGCGCCAAGGTCCACACCGTCGAGCATGTCCTCGCGGCAATATTCGGCATCGACATCGACAACATTGCCATCGAACTCGATGGTCCCGAAATCCCAAACGGCGACGGCAGTTCACTGCCGTTCACGCAGGTCCTTCGGAAGGCGGGCCTGGTCGAGCAGGATGCCGAACGCCATTACATCCAAATCGTCGAACCCGTCTACTACCGCCAGGACGACGTGACGCTCAGCATATTGCCCGCAGACGAACTCCGTATGACCATGACCATCGCCTACGACCATGTGGCCATCGGAACCCAATACGCATCGTATACGATTACGCCGGAAACCTTCGAGAAAGAACTGGCCCCCGCACGGACCTTCTGCTTTCTGCGCGAGGTTCGCATGCTCCAGGATCAGGGCCTGATCAAGGGCGGCAGCCTCGAAAGCGCCGTGGTTATCGGCGACGAGTCCATCCTGAACGAACAACTCCGGTTCCCGGACGAGTTCGTGCGCCACAAGATGCTCGACCTGCTCGGCGACATGTATCTGCTCGGTCGCCGGATCAAGGGCCACGTCATCGGCGTGAAATCCGGCCACGCGAAAAACGTCATGTTCTCCAAGCAAATCAAGACGGCCTATCTCAACAATCGTGCGCCCGCGCACCAATCCCCGCCCGAACCCGCGCTCGACGTCAACAAGATTATGGAGTTGCTGCCACAGCGCTTCCCTTTTCTGCTTGTGGATCGCATTCTAACCTACGAACCGCGTAAACGAGTGGTCGGCATCAAGAACGTTACGGTCAACGAGCCGTTCTTCCAGGGGCACTGGCCGACGGTTCCGGTCATGCCGGGGGTGCTGGTCATTGAGGTTATGGCGCAAGTGGGTTCCCTGCTCGTGTTCGATGCGGACGCGGTCCTGCGGCACGACAAACCCAAACAGTACGCATTCCTCCTGGGTATCGACCGCGCACGGATGCGCAGATCCGTCGTGCCCGGCGACCAAATCGTAGTCGAGGCCGAGGTTCTGCATTCTCGCCGCAACGCGGTCAAGGTCAAGGCCATAGCCAAAATCGACGGCAACCCAACTGCCGAAGCTGAACTGCTCTTTGGCCTGATGGATGGCGCCTGAGCCCCATAACACCGAAGCCCCCTGCCCACAGGCCATAGGCGACGATACCTGTTTGATTGAAGGCGATCACAATTCCCCCCATCGAGGGGGGGGCTTTCGGTTGCGGGCCGCTGTTCTGCCGGCACTGATTCTTCTGGCGGCCATAGCGGCCATGTATGTGTATTTCCTGATTCCGCCGTATTACCCGAAGCTCTTGGGCACTTATGATTACCGGCGGTATTTCGGACCGCAGGCGTATTTCATGGACCATGCCATTCACAGCGGCGAGTTTCCCCTGTGGAATCCGCTGGCGTTCTGTGGCACACCCTTCGCAGCGAGTCCTCAACAGACGGCGTTCTATCCGCCGCACTTGCTGCGTAGCCTGCTGACGTTCCATCCGACGCCGTTCAAAACGCACGTGGGGCTGGCACTGCTGATGGTGTTTCACATGCTGCTCGCGGGCGCGGGCACATACGCCCTGGCACGCGATTACCGCCTGAGCCGGAGCGCCGGTCTTGTCGCGGCGTTTGCGTTCATATTCGGGCCGCATTTCGTGCGCCGGGTACTGGAACAATGGGTTCTGGCGGCGGTAGCGGCGTGGCTGCCCCTGTTGCTGCTTCTGGTGCGCCGCGCGATGCGAACACCGGGTGTCCGTGGAAAACTCTACTACGCAAGCGCCGCTGCGCTTGTTTTCGGACTTGGTGCGCTGGCCGGGTTTCCACAACTCACCTTCTACACCGCGATCGCGGTGGGCGCGTTCTGTTTGCTGGAACGTGTATTCGACTGGGCCGCAAACGCCTGGGCCGCCAGACGGGGACAGGATGCGCCGCCTGCGAACCGCAGGCTCATCGGCCTTCTCCTGTCGGACGGCGCGGTGCTTGGCATCGTGTGCGTGCTGGGCGCGGCGGTGGCCATGGCCATGCTGTTGCCGGCGAGCGAATTCGTTCGCGCCAGCGCACGCATCAAGACCAGCGGCCTCGAAGTAAACGCCGCACCGCAGGACTTGTCCCCCATGCACCTGCTCGAATGCATGGTGGCGTACCAAGGCGCGACCTACTCGGAGCAGGGATGCCGTGCGGCGGGATTGGGCGTGCTCTTTCTCGCCTTCATGGCAGTCGCCCACCGGCGCAGGCGAGACGTGGCGGTGTATGGACTTCTGTTTCTGATCTTGACCGACTGCACGTTAGGCCCGCCGTTTCCGTTCGGATATGTGGTCCATGCGTTGGACGTATTCCAGTTCAGTTCACCCTGGCGCGCGGGGATCCTCGCCGGACTGCCTCTGGCGATGCTCGCGGGATTCGGCGTCGATGCGGCCGTTCGCAAACTACGGATGCGCAAATGGGCCATACTGCGCTCGCTTCTCATCCTCGTCCCGGGCGGAGTTGCGCTTTGCGTTCTAGTCTATTGGTACTATTATGACCTTCCTGCACTGCATCAAAAGAACGCCTATCCCTATCTGATGCCGGCGATTCTGTTCGCACCCGCTCTGACGCTGACGGCGATCATCCTGGCCGGGTGGCTGCCCTTCCCGCGATTCGGACGCGCGGCATTGTGCGTCCTGGTCTTCGCGGAGATGTTCGTGTGGAACATGAGCTACATCCCCTGGTTCAGCACCCGCAGTCTGTACCGCGACGCACCCGAAGCCGTGGCGGGCGCCCCGCAGCTCTGCCAGGAAAACGCACGGTGGGCCGACCCCGTCCCAAACACCTTCTTCTACACACTGAAACCGGCCATGAACGGCTACGACCCCGTGTGCCTGAACACCGTGCGCAGGCTGCTGTGTGCGATCGGACGGGAGAACGATTATTTCCGGTCCGTGAAATACTGGGAAGTTACCTCCGAGAACCAGCGGGGCAACCTGTTTCTAAAACGTCCCTTCTGGCTGGCCCGGCAATACGCCCGGGGGCCACTGCCCTCGAAGGAAGACCTGTTTCCGCCGTCGACAACCGTCTTTCTGCGCGAGACGCCCGCGATCTCCGTGCCAGAGGTCCCCACCTCGGCCGTGTCGCCGCACGGCGTTTCGGAGAACACCGAAAGGGTCCCCATCGCCGACACGCAACGCCTCGCCGAACGAACCGCCGCCGCCAAGGCTGGCGCGGAAGCCTTGCGCGCGGCGGCCGGTGCGTCCTCCTTCCGTTGCACGCTGCCCACATTCCAGATGCACAAACGCCACGCCGTATTGTGTATTGCCTATACAGCCGCGTCCGGGGCCGATCTCAGCATGGAGTTTCGCGAAGCCGCCACGAAACGTTCCGTCCCTGGCAAACACTACCGCGTCGCGCCGGGCCAGACCGGCGTTCTCGAATACCCCCTGCCCGACTTCGATGAAATTCAGGCCACGCTCGCCTGGAAAGACCGCCGGGCAAACCGGTCGTTCCAGTTGCAGGAAGCCTACGTGCTCCACGACCTCGACGACGAAAACGGCCTGATCGCCATCGCCGCACGCCGCGTCAATTCCGTCGGCCTTACCCTGAACAACCTCCCCGGCAACCGCATCCTCGTCTTCAACGACGCGATGTTTCCGGGGTGGAAGGCCTATATCGACGGGATGGAAACGCCCATCTACACCGCAAACGATGTCTTCAAAGCGGTTGCCGTTCCGGCGGGGACGCATGAGGTGCGGTTCGTATTCTCATCGAGGCGCGTGACGTTGGGGGCCACGATCTCGTTGATTTCGGCTGGAGCGATTGTCGTGGGATGTTGTATAATCAGGCCAAGACGGAAGGGAAGTTTGTATGGATGACAAGGTCATAGATGCCGCGGCAAGAGCGCTCTTGGATGCGGCTCCGGTGGGGTCGCGCGTCATCCTTTTTGGCTCATACGCCCGTGGAACCGCGCGCCCGGACAGCGATCTCGATTTCCTCGTGATAGAACCGAAAGTTGAAGACCGATTCGGTGAAATATTCCGTCTTCGGAAAGCCGTAAAATCGGCTTTCGGAAATGACGTGCAACCCGTTGATCTTGTAATAACGGATGAGGAACATTTCCGCCAGTCCGAAAACACTCCCAATACGCTGGCGTTTGAGGCGGCTTCGGACGGGCGTGTGTATGAGTGAGTTCAAACTCCAAGCGTTTCGATCCCGCCGGAAAGCATTCCTACCTGAGCGTCAAGACGTTTTCGCGCGCTAGAAGGCTGTAGACGAGCACGAAGAGTCCGAGGAGCGCATAACCGATGGCCGCTTGGAACAACAGGTTGTTGAAGCCGAGGTTGATGACCATGGTCATGGCGTAGGTGGCGCCTATCACGCTGGACAACGTGCTGATGGCGTATGTCGCCGGGATCGCCTTTTCGTGGCCGGAGCCGGCGAGGCCCGCAATTGCGAATGGGTAGAACATCCCGAGGCACAGGCTTACGGGCGCGACAGCTATCGCGGCAACCATAATCCGCAGAACCATGGGCAGGGCGAGCAGGTGCTCGTTGATGTAGTCGAGCGAATAGACGGAGCCGACTACGAGCAGTGCCACGACGAACGGGAAAAACCGCATACTCAATCGGCCCGCGACTTTTCGGAACACGACGCTGCCGAGGCCGCTGGTGAATAGGAAAATACTCAAGACCGTGGCCATGCTGACGAGCGGATTTTGCATGAACAACTCGAGCTTCGCGATAAATATGATCTCGACGAGCAGGTAACAAAAGCCGGTGATCAGGAGATACAGCAGCGTGGCGGCGGGAAGGCGGCCCGGCTTGCCTGCATACGCCACCAGCATCAACACGAGGGCAAGCCCACAGACGAAAATCAAGGTGGTAATCTTGGTCCAACTCATGTAGTACATGCCGTTGTTCTGCTGCTCGGCGGACGGAAACAGCTTGTAGTCCTTGATTTGCAGTTCGGATTCGTATGGGCGGTCGTCGGTGGTGCGTGGCGCGTCGAGCGTGGCGGCCTTGGCAATGGCGGCATAGTGCCCTCCGCGGTTGTCTTTCAGGAATGGCGCGTATTGGATGACAGGGCGCGCGCTCGAATCCATGGCCATCAACTTCTGGACGCCCTCGGGCGCAAGTCCGTCGGGCACAACGACGAGATCCCTTCCGCCGGAAGGCGCGTTGAAAATGAGGATGGATTTGTCTAGCGCCGAACGGCCCATTTTCTTGAAGACCCAGTGTAGACTTTCGAGGGTGCGCTGAATGGGTTGGTGGTCGAAAACGATGATACCGCCGGGTTTGAGACGTCGCAAGTACAATTCATAGGCCTCTTCGGTGTCGAGGTATTTTCGGGTATGGCCCGACAACCGGGCAGTCGTGGCCGCTTTCGATCCGATGAAAATCACATCGTACTTGTTCGTGTCGCCCTGCATGAAGGAGCGCCCTTCCTGGATACGCAGATGGATGTTGGGCTGTTTGTAGAAGTCGTCAAGATGGTAATTTTTGAGTTCGGGCGTGTCGCGGGCGAGTTCCATGACCAGGGGATTGATCTCGATGCCGGTGACGTCGGCCTTGCCACCGGCGAACTCGTTAAGAGCCACCATCTCGGCGCCGCACCCCGCAAACATGACGAGAATGTCCTTCACGTCCGGCACGAGGATAAACGGGATCTCGTAAGGGCTCAACTGGGCCGGCTTTGGGAAGTACCCTTGCTTGAAGGGGCGTACGTGTACGTTGCTGACGGCGTTGTCGTGGAGAATGCCATAGGTGACGACGCCATTGGCGGGATTGGTGAACTTGGCGAGGGTGACGCGGGAAAACTCGTTCCACGCGTGAGCGATTTCCACCCCGGTGTCCTGACCGCTCTTGAGGAAGACCTGGAAATTGTTCGTGCTGTCGAGATAGGCAATCAGGCGGTACATGCCGACATTGACTCCCACGAGAATCAGCGCCAGCGCCAACGATTTGAGCACGGGCATTCTCAAGAAAAACAGGGCCAGCATCGACATCGCCAGAAAAAAGACAAAGACCACTCCCGGCAGATAGAAGTAGTGGAAGCAGAACGGTGTAACGAAACAAGCGAGGGCAGCGCCGAAGAAGTCCGCACAATAGATCGTGCCGATCGTTTCGCGGTTGAGATGGTAGCTGATGGTCAGGATGCGTCCGAAGTAGTAGAAGGGGATACTGAAGAGCAGGATGAACAGAGGAATCTTGATGTAGGCGGCGCGCCAGATCTCTTTCGAGCCGGGCGAACCGATCACGGGAAGATAACGCCCGAAAATCAGGAACATGATGAACAACGTCAGCGCGGAAACGCCCATCAGTGCCAATAGTGTCCGGCGGACGTTGAATTGTTCGATGATGCGGGGCCGAAAATGCGCATGGAGGCTGCCGAGTGCAAGCCCAAGAAACGTGATGGGTATGGCAAGATAACTGTTGCGGAAATCCAAGTGGAAATCGGCCACGCGCGACACGATAAGCTCGAACATCAGACAGCAGAAGGCCGTGAAAAAGACCAGAATCCTAAACTGATTTCGGCTCTCAAGCATCCAGCAACACCCCTTTTCAACGGCTCCGTTAGGCATCTCTCGTACTGCGGCAGTATGACCCTTTGTCCATGATCGGGATCGTGCCCCGCATGACGAAGAGTCTACTACATGCCAAACGCGATTGACTACTATTCGCGGCTGTCCCTATTTATCCGCTGTCATCCCCCTGGAGATGGCGCGACGAAAATGACCTCGGCTTCGATGCCGAGACGCGCCAGGAATTCGGACTCGATCTTGCGTTGCAGGTGTACGATGGGCCAGATCATATCCGAAAAAAGCTCGTTCGTCATTTCGATCTCGATAACGACCTTACGTTCCTCGACCCGCAACGTGAACCGGTGGCCTGCCGTAGGCGTCTGCCCGAGGACCTCCGCAATCTGCTTCTCGTAGAGCGGGATTTCGTTCACCCGCAACCGGCCATCGAGCCGCTCGCCGGGCTGCAGCATCGCGCTCGTGCGGCCGCAAGAACACTTGTCGCGAACGATCTCGCACGCCATCCGCGTCCGGTAGCGCAACAGCGGCATCGCCTCGCGCCCCAGCGTGGTCAGCAACAATTCGCCGTCATGAACTTCCACCAGAAATTGGTCTTCGTTGACGTGGAACCGCCCCGCCTCGCATTCCACGCACAGACCCGGATCCAACACCGTGTCCACGCCGAAATTGCATTGCACGCCCACGAGCATGCCTGCCTTGAGCCGCTCGCGCGTCTCGCCGTCCACGGGCCGCGACAGCAGAAGCGTCCGCAGATGCAACGATTGCGGATCGATGCGCCGTGCGTCCATCACGCGGATCAATTCATCGGCATTCGACGGCGATGTGATTAGCGTCGTTGGGCGGTAGCTCTGAAGCATTGCTAGTTGTGCATCTATATGATATGGCTCTTCCGCGATTACCGATGCTTCGACCGTCTCCGCGCCGAGCGCGTAGCCCAGCGCGCCGCGATACAGCCCGCCGCCGAGCGTAATCATGACGACGTCGTTCGAGGTGACGCCGCTTGCGACCAGTTGGCGCGCCACGAGCCGGCCCCACTGCGCCAGATCGTTCTGCGTGTGGCCAATGACCAGCGGACAACCGTCCGGCCCCATCGTCGAATGCAGCCGGATCACCTCGCGCAACGGCAATGCGAACATGCCGTACGGGAAACTGCACGCGACATCTTCCGGAGTCGTCATTGGGAGCTTCTCGATATCGCCCAGCGATTCGACGCGCGCGTCGGCGATCAGTTCGCGATACCGGCGCACGTTGCGCTTGAGGCGTACGAGCAGGGCCTGCAACCGTTCGATTTGGAGTTGCTCGAGTTCGGCACGCGGCATCAGTTCGTACCGGCGATCAAAGACGCTCATTCCCACACCTCCTTGTAGCCCTTGCCCAGATAGGCCCGCTTCACTTCGGGATTCCGCAGCAGATCGTCGGCTTCCCCTTCCATGACGATCTCGCCCGTTTCCATCACGTAGGCGCGGTCGGCGATTTGCAGCGTCGCAATGGCGTTCTGCTCGACCAACAGCACCGTGACGCCCCGGTCCCTCATCTTGCGGATCTCGCCGAAGACCTCTTTGACCAGCAACGGCGCCAGTCCCATCGAAGGCTCGTCGAGCAGCAACAGCTTCGGACGCGCCATCAGCGCACGGCCCAGCGCCAGCATCTGCTGTTCGCCGCCGCTCAGCGTGCCCCCGAGTTGATGCAGCCTTTCCCCAAGCCTCGGAAACTGTTCGAGGATAATATCGATGTCCATTGCCCGATCCGGATTGTGGTAGCCGCCGATGAGCAGGTTTTCGCGAACGGTCATCTCGGCGAAAATCTGACGGCCTTCCGGCACGAGCACCATCGACCGGCTGACACTGCTCCAAGGCGGCAGGCCGCGCGTCGGACGGCCGTTCACGGCGATCTCGCCTTGCCATGGCGGCAGCAGACCGACGATGGACTTCAGCAACGACGACTTGCCCGCGCCGTTCGCGCCGAGCAGGCCGACGATCTCGCCCGCGCACACGTGCAGGCTGACGCCCCGCACCACTTCGAGGCTGCCATAACCGCAACGAAGATTGTTAACCCGCAACAGCACCTTGAATCTCGCCTCCCAAATACACCGAAATGACCTGTTGGTTGTTCTGGATGACCGATGGCGCACCTTCGGCGATCGGTATGCCATTGTGCAACACGAGGATTTCGTCCGAAATGTCCATGACCAGCGACATGTCGTGCTCGACGATCAGGATCGTTACGCCACGCTCGCGAATCCGGCGGATCAGTTCGCCCAGATCGTGCGTCTCTCGCGTGTTCAAACCGCTGGCCGGTTCGTCCAGCAAAAGCAGATCCGGCTCCGTGGCCAGCGCCCGCGCCAGTTCCACCATGCGCCGCTGGCCAAACGCGAGCGAGCCTGCCGGCATGGACGCCAAGTCCGCGAGGCCCACGTAGTCCAACTGCGCCATGGCCGCCTCGCGAATCGCCCGCTCTTCCCTGCGCTGGCCCGGCCCCGTCAAGCAGCACCGCAGGAATCCCGAACGCGTGCGAACATGCCGACCAACCATGACGTTTTCGAGCACGCTCACTTGCAGGAACAGACTCGGATTCTGAAACGTGCGCGAGATTCCCGCACGGGCGATCTGGTGCGGACGCAGTCCGCCGATGACCTTGTTCTTGAACATGATGCGACCGGTCTCGGACGATAAGATGCCCGATACGATATTGAACAGCGTCGTCTTACCCGCGCCGTTCGGCCCGATCACGGCCTTGATCTGTCCTACGTTCGTGCGGAACGAGACCTTGTCGACGGCCACCACGCCGCCAAAACTGCGCCGGACATTTTCGACTTCAAGTAGCGCCATGTTCATCTCGCGTTCGTTGAAAAAGTCGTCCAATCATCCAATCGAGCCAAACGCCCAAAGGCTTGAGCGGCCCATCGGGCGCCACGGAAACGATGATAATCAGAATCGCGCCGAACACCCCGGTATCGTACGATCCGAACCAGCCGCGTAGCGAGAAGTAATTCATGGCCGTGCTCACACCGAGCGCGCCCCAGATGTTCGTCATGCCGCCCGCCGCCGCCAGCGCGACGTATCGCACCGATTTGAGCGCGCCGGCTTCCGACGGACCGATGCCGCCCGCGTAATGCGTGAAGAACACCCCCGCCGCCGCCGCCAATACCGCGCTCAACACAAAGGCCCACAACTTGTAGGCCGCCGTATCGATGCCCATCGCGTTCGCGGCGGTCTCGCGGTCATTAATCGCCTGCAATGCCCGGCCCACGCGCGACCGGACAAGATTGCCCAGCAATACCAACGCGAACAGCGCCAATCCGCACGCGATATAGTAGTTCGTTACCCGCGCCGCCGCCTTGCCCGACACCGTCAACGGCCCGAGGAGATGCCACTCCGGCACACCCGTGATGCCGTCCGCCCCGCCCGTGAATCCCGTGCCCAGCAAAAACTTGTTCACAATCAGCCCAAATCCCAACGTCGCCATGGCCAGGTATTGCCCCTTGAGGCGTAGCGCCGGGTAGCCGACCAGCGACGCGACGACGACCGTGATCAGCATGGCGGCCCCGAACGCGGCCCATGGCGTGACCGTTAGAACCTCGCCGCCATACAGGTCCGGTTTGAGCACAAGCACGTGAACGCGCGTGAGCCATTGTGCCCACGCCGCCTGACGGACCCCCGCCAAATCATGCGTCGTCAACACCGCCGCCGTATAGCCGCCGATCGAAAAAAAAGCGCCCTGTCCCAGCGACACCTGCCCGGCATATCCCATCACAAGGCACAGCGAGATAACTACCAGCGAATAGTAAATCGACATCGTCAGTTGGCTCAGGCAAAACTCCTTGCCGGTGACGTGCATCAGCAGGTGAACGGCCACGACCGTTCCCACGAATGCCAATACCGCCGCCAACGACCTGAACTTCATCTAACAATCCCTCACGTGCTCGCCCACGGGCCGTCCCATGAGGCCGTGCGGACGCACGAACAGCACCGCCAACAGGATCGTGAATGCGGCCACATCGTTGTAGGCCGCCGGAAGCCTGCTCACGCTGAACGCTTCGATCACGCCGACAAGCAGCCCGCCGAACACGGCCGCCATCGGGTTGCCCAACCCACCAAGGATCGCCGCCGCGAACCCTTTGATGGCCAGCGGCGCGCCCATCTCGTAATGGGTCATCGTAATCGGCGAAATCATGCAGCCGGCCACCGCGCCCAGCGCCGCGCTCAGTCCAAACGCAAGCGTCCGCATATTCGGAATATTGATCCCCACGAGAATAGCCGCTTCAGGGTTCGACGAACACGCCCGCATCGCACGTCCTTCGAGCGTGTATTTCAAGAACCCGTGCAACAACGCAACCATGACCACCACCGCGCCCAAAACCCAAACCACCTGCGGCGATATGGCCGCGCCGAAAATGTGAATCGACGAGATCTCGTTGCCGGTAAAATAAGGCAGCGACCGGACTTTCTCGTCCCACACGTGCAACGCAATTTCCTGGATCACGATCGACAAACCGATCGTGATGATGATCATGTGCATCACCGAATGGTGGCGCAACGGACGGAAAAACAGAACCTCGAGCAGACACCCAATCAACGCAACCAGAACCACCGCGCACACGATCGCCACCGGCAGCGGCATGAAGTGCGACAACGTCACCGCAATCATCCCACCCAGCATGACGAACTCGCCCTGCGCAAAATTCAGCACGCCCGTCGCGCTGTAAATCAGATTGAAACCAATAGCCACGACGGCGTAAATGCCGCCCTTCGTAATACCCGACAACAGGTATTGGAGCGCTAGAGAATCCGTGCCCATCAATTAGGCTCCAGGCTTCAGGCTTCAGGCGACATCGCACTTCCTGAAGCCTGAAGGCTCGCGCGCAAGGCTTCCGCGTGCGGCCTGAAGCCTACAGCGCGGTGCGGTTACTTCTTATACGCCATGAACTTGCCGTCTTTGACGGTCAGCATCTCGAAGGCATTCAGATCTAGCCCCGTGTGATCCGTCGCCGAGAAGTTGAAGATACCCGCCGTGCCCACAAGTCCCTTGAGACCCTCGATGGCGTCGCGCACCTTGTCGCGATCCGTCGACTTGGCCTTCTTGATGCCTTCCGTCGCAATCATTATGGCGTCATACGCGTGTCCGCCAAAGGTGCTCACAGGCTCCTTGTACTTCGCCTCGTATTCCGTCTTGTACGCGACCAAGAGTTTCTTCTGCGGATGGTCGTTGGCAAGCGAATCCGCAATCAACAGGCGGCCCGCCGGGAACAAGGTGCCTTCCGCCGCCACGCCCGCCTGTTCCACATACTTCGGATTGCCGAAGCCGTGGCTCTGGAACAACGGGACGTTCAGTCCGATCTGTTTGATATTCTTCGCAACAATCGATTGCGCGGGCACGATCGACCAGTTCACCACCGCCTGAACGCCCGCCGTACCTTTCACCTTCGTGATGATATCCGTCAGGTCGGTAGCCTGCTTGTCATAGACTTCGCTGATCAGGATGTCGATGCCGGCCGGTTTGGCCAGCGCCTCGAGTTGTTCCTTGCCGGCTTTCCCGAAGCCGTCGTTGCCGCTCAGCACCGCGATCTTCGAGATGCCCAGGTCCTTCATCGTGTTGAAAATCCACGTGCAAGCCTGACTATCCTTCTGCGGCGTCTTGAAAACGTACTTCGCAACCGGGTTGACGATCACCTCGGCCGCCGCGCACGAGATCAAGATCATCTTGCTCTCTTCGCACAACGCCTTGATCTGCATCGTTTCGCCGCTGGTCGAAGGCCCGATAATCGCCAAGACCTTCTCTTCCTCGATCAACTGCTTCGCGAACGACACCGCCTTACCGGGATCGCCCGCGCTGTCCTTCACGATCAGTTCGATCTTCTTGCCCAACACACCGCCCGCCGCGTTGATCTTATCGACCAACATCTTCGCCGTTTTCTCTTCGGGCGCGCCCAGGAATGACGCTGGACCCGTCACCGAAAAGATAGCGCCGATTTTGATGGTTTTGTCCGCATTTCCCTGCGCAAAAAGCGGACTCGCGACCAAACAGATACCAACTACGACAAACAGTACCTTCTTCATTGGAACGTTCTCCCCATGTTACGTTAGTGTTTCCAACACAATTTCCAAAGAACGGCTATCCCGCATGCGAAACCACTACTCCAAGAGATTGCCAGAAACAGCCAATGAGTGTCAAGCGTAGGCGTGAGGCGTATTGTAAACAAGCTCACAACAGCGTAAGCTATGAGCGTCAACCGAATGGAGGATGAATAAGATGAGCAGTTCGACGATGGGACGGCGGGATTTCTTGAGGCATGCTGCGATGGCGGCGGCGGTGGCCAGCGCGATGGGTTCGATGACGGCGACGGCTGCGGAGGGCGGCGCGTTGAAGAAGGCCCTGCAAATCGGGATGTTGCCGAAGGAATTGTCCGGCGCAGACAAGTTCAAGCTGGCCAAAGCGTGCGGGTTCGAGGGCATCGAAGGCGAGCCGATGGGCGATCTCGATGCTGCGAAAAAGTTGGGCGAATTGGCCAAAGCCGCGGGCACGCCGATCCATTCGATCTGCCACGGCGGGTGGGATGCGCCGATGTCGGATGCGAATCCGGACGTGATCGCGAAGGGTACGGCGAAAATCGAGACGACGTTGCGCGCGGCGAAGGCCATGGGCGCGGAAGTCGTATTGTTGGTGCCGGCGGTCGTGAACGACAAAGTGAGCTACGATGCGGCGTATGAACGCTCGCAGGCAAACATCAAAAAGATCCTGCCGCTCGCCGAGGAGTTGAAGGTCGTCATCGCGGTCGAGAATGTGTGGAACAAGTTTCTGTTGAGTCCGCTCGAATTCGCGCGGTACGTGGACGAGTTCCAAAATCCGTGGCTGCGAGCGTATTTCGACGTCGGCAATGTGGTCGTGTACGGCTGGCCGGAACAATGGATCCGGATTCTCGGAAAGCGGATCGCGCGCGTGCATCTCAAGGACTTCAAACGCGACAGCATGAAATGGCCGAACCTGCGCGAAGGCGATGTGAATTGGCCTGAGGTCAGGAAGGCGTTCGCCGAAGTCGGTTACACAAGCTACGTGACGCCAGAGTTGGCCGGCGGCGACGAGAAGTATTTGAAGGATCTGTCGGAACGTATCGACAAGATCGAAGCTGGACAGTAACCGCGCTTCAGGCTTCAGGCTTCAGGCTTCAGGCTTCAGGCGACATCGCACTTCCTGACGCCTGAAGCCTGGAGCCTGGAGCCTAATTCATGAGAACTCACATGAGCGAGAAAACGAGGACGAAACCGGAACTGTTGGCGCCGGCAGGGCGCATCGAAGCGTTTTTCGCGGCCCTCGAAGCCGGCGCGGACGCGGTTTATGTCGGTGCGCAGGATTTCAACGCGCGGTTGCGTGCGCCGAACTTCACGTTGGATGAGTTGGCGCGGATGATCGCGCAGGCACATGCGCGCAATCGCAAGGTCTACGTTACCGTGAACACGCTTGTCCGGCAAGATGAGTTGCCGGAGTTGGTCCGTATGCTCGATACATTGCGCCACATCGGACCGGACGCGTTGATCGTCCAAGACTTCGGCGTATACCGATTGGCACGTCGGCTTTGTCCGGAGATTCCGCTGCACGCGTCGACGCAGATGACGATCCACAATTTGGACGGCGCGTTACAGATGCAGAAACTGGGATTCCGTCGCGTCATCCTCGCGCGCGAATTGTCGCTCGATGAGATTCGCACGATCCGGGCGTCGTGTACGGTCGAACTCGAGACCTTCATTCACGGCGCGTTGTGTTACTCGATATCCGGCCAATGCCTGTTCAGCAGTTACGTTCACGGCAAGAGCGCGAATCGCGGACGTTGCAAGCAGCCGTGCCGCCGTCTGTTTATGCACGCCGGGTTGCCGGAAGGCGGCGAGGCGCCGTTGTTCGCGACGTGCGATCTCGAAGCGGCGCCTATCTTGTCGCAACTGATATCGGCGGGGATACACGGCTTCAAGATCGAGGGGCGGTTGAAACCGGCCGAGACCATTTCGCGGATCGTCGAAGCGTACCGCATGCTGATCGACGCGTATCCCGCCATCGGCCGCGAAATCGTCGCGAGCGCACGGCGGTGCCTCGACCTTGCCGTAGGACGCAAACCGTCCACAGGCTACTATCTCGCGAAGGGTGCGGGAGACGTGCTCGGCGCCGACGCGGGTTCGCATTCGGGGCGCGGCTTGGGCAACGCGGTTGCCGCGCAGGGCGGACGTTTCGCACTGACAACGCATGCCGCGATCAAGACCGGCGACCGAATCCGCGTGCAGGTGTGTGCGACCGAGCCACCGAAAGGGTTCGTCGTGCGCGCGATGTTTGCGAACGGCCAACCGGCCCAGCGCGTGCGCGCCGGCCAACGCGTCGAAATCGAAGCACCGTTCCCCGTGCCTGCGGGCGCGTTCGTATTCAAGGCGGCGGATACCGACGCGGCCGTGCGCGGTACGGCGCGGCAATATGAGCGGCTTCGCGCCGAATCGGTCGAACCGGCCAAAGCCGCATTCGCTGCGACGCTGTCGTGCGACGCGGACGGCGTTCCGCGTCTGAGAATCGAATTGGGCGGCGATATCGAAACGCGCACGATGACGCCCGCGCATCGCGGCGCGATGGCGTCGCGGGATGTATTGCACATGCTCGGCGAGGCGTCGCCAGCATTCGATGTTCGATTGAACGTGCGGGGCGACGGTCTCGATACCGAGTTGCCCGTGACACCGGAGGAGGTGCGCGCGTTCCGCGAGACGGCGCTGCATCGCGTCGCGCGGCGGCTGGCACGCCAACGCGACGAACTGCTGGCGGATCTCGACAAAGCGGCGGTAGAAGCGCCGACGCACATCGCGCCGGTTCATATCATACGCGTGGCGTCGCTGGCGATGCTCGACGACTTTCTGGTATGTCCGATCGAGAATCGTGCGAATTGGATGTACGCATTGCCGCTGGCGGAGGTCGAGGACGCGGCATTCGCGGGGATCTCGAAACGCGACGAACTGCGCGGCAAGTTGTGGTTGTCGCTGCCGACGTTCATGTTCGAGTCGGCGCGGCGCACGCAAGTGACGGCGTTGATTCAGCGCGCGCTTCAGTTGGGCCTCCGGCACTTCGAGGTATCGAATCCGGGACACTTCAATCTCCTGAATGCCACGGGACGGCGCGGGCTGACCATACTCGCGACGCCGGCGATCGGGTGCATGAACAAGGCAGGCTTCGAACAACTGGCCGAGATGGGCGCGGATATCGTCACGTATGCATGGGAGGGCGACGCGGCCAACCTCGAACGACTGCGCCGGGTGGTTCCTGCGAACCGCCTGGCGATCCAGGTCTTCGGGTACGTCCCGCTTTTTCAATCGCGCGCCGCCGGTCCGAACGTTCCCGACGGCGTGGCGCGTCTGCACGATCCGGTGATGCGTCTGCACATCGAGCACCGCGACGGGCTTACGATCGTCCTGCCGCCGCGTCCATTTTCGATCCGCGACCGCACCGGCGATCTCATGGCGTGCGGACACCGCTACTTCATCCACGACTTCACATTCAGCAGCAATCTCGCCCGCGACGCGCAAGCCTTGCTTACGTCTGCGGACGCGGTGGCGGAACGGTCGCGGCACAGCTTCAACTTCGATTCGGGCCTCGAATGAGCGCCGGACGGGATTTGCGCTTGACACAGCCTTCGCAACGGAGTAGTCTTTCGCCGATTGGACACGTGGGTTCGTACAAAGCAAGATGGTTGCGGGGATATGAAAACTATGAGCGTGCCGCGTAAGATTTTCTTGACACGAGGTGTCGGGCGTCATCGTGAGAAGCTCGCGAGCTTCGAGATGGCGTTGCGTGACTGCGGCATCGCGCAGTTCAACTTGGTTCGCGTATCGAGCATCTATCCGCCCGGCTGCAAGTTCGTGAGGCCGGACAAGGGACTCGAGGAGATGAAGGCGGGCCAGATCGTGCATGTCGTAATGAGCGAAGTCGCGACGAACGAACCGCGGCGCCTGATGGCGGCCTCGGTTGGCGTAGCGATTCCGCGCGACATCAATCAGTTCGGATATCTCTCCGAGCACCACAGCTTCGGCCAGACCCGGCAGAAGGCCGGCGACTACGCCGAAGACTTGGCGGCCGAGATGTTGGCGACGGTCTTGGGCGTCGAGTTCGATCCGGACAAGAGCTGGGACGAGAAGCGCGAGATTTGGCGCATCAGCGGCAAATTCGTCCGGACCGCCAACAGTACACAGGTGGCGCTCGGCGACAAGGACGGACGCTGGACCACAGCCATTTCTGCTGCGATCCTGATCCCATAGCCGAAAGTCGAGTTCTCAATGATGAATCGCGAAATCATTTTCGTTATTCATCATTCGTATTTGTGAGGGTGCCATGGACAAACACGCGAAGGTGAAAAAGAACCGATTTCTGTCGGGGAAGAAGATTGCGCCGAAGGCGTTGCGCGCGGGATTGACCGTGCGCGAGATGGTCGATTCGTCGTTTCTGGCGTATAACGGCGCGCGCTTGCGCGAGGCGTGCCTGTTGTTCGTCGAGAAGATGCTGAAGCCCAACGTCACCGTCGGCATGTCGGTCAGCGGGGCCTTGACGCCCGCCGGGTTGGGTGCTTCGTGCCTCGTTCCGCTGGTCGAGGCCGGCATGGTGGACTGGATCGTCAGTACAGGCGCGAATCTATACCACGATACCCATTTCCCGCTGGGTAAATCGCTGCACGCGGGAAGTCCGTTCGTGGACGATACCACGCTACGCGAACAGGAGGTCGTGCGCATATACGATATCCTTTTCTCGTACGACGTACTGCTCGATACGGATCGCTTCTATTACGAATTGATGTTCGCCGAGGAATTCCAGCACACGATGGGTACGGCGGAGTTCCACAACCGCGTCGGGAAGTATCTCGACGCGCGCGAAAAGACCCTCGGACTGAAGGGGTGCAGCCTGCTGGCTGCGGCGTACAAGGCCGGACTGCCCGTCTACACGTCGTCGCCGGGCGACAGTTCGATCGGCATGAATGTTGCCGCCGCCGCGCTCAAAGGCAGCCAATGCCGAATCGATTCGTCCATCGACGTCAACGAGACCGCCGCGATCGTGTACCAGGCCAACCGCAAGGGCCACAGCGCGATCGTGATCCTCGGAGGCGGCTCGCCGAAGAACTTCGTCTTGCAGACCGAGCCGCATATCCAGGAAGTGCTGGGTATCCGCGACCGCGGCCATACCTATTTCGCGCAGTTCACCGACGCGCGGCCCGATACCGGTGGGCTGAGCGGCGCTACGCCGTCCGAAGCGGTCAGTTGGGGCAAGGTGAATCCCGACAACCTGCCCGATGCCGTGGTCTGTTATGTCGATACTACAGTATCTCTGCCGATTTTGACGGCCTACGCGTTGGACGCACATGGGCCGCGCCCGGTTCGGAGGTTGTACGAGCGCCGCGACGAGATGGTCAAAAAACTGGTCAAGGCGTCGCGGCGATAAGTAGCCGCAAGACGCGCAAGAGGCGGACGGCTTGAGTTCCTTTGAAGTTGGGCACGAGCCACCTCCGCAATCCGCATCCGTAATCGTCAGAGCGTGCGCGCCGTGCGAAAGCCGAGGAACATGAACATGCGATCGGGCATCATGTCGGTGCGATGTGCCGTGCGGCAGGCGTCTGCGTCATCGAACCAACTGCCGCCGCGCACGACTCGCGTGTCGCCCGAAGCGGCGCCTTGTGGATTTGTGTGCTCGTCTGCGGTGTACAAGCCGTAGCGGTCGGCACACCATTCCTGCACGTTTCCGCTCATGTCGTAGCACCGGACGGGGCTTCGGCGGTTCGCCGTGCCGTTGGCGGCGTTGTAGTAGCCGATGGGCGTGGTATATGGGACACTTTTCAAACCGACGGGATTGGGATAGTATGCCGCTTGGCCGGTTTCCGTGACGGCGTACGTGCAGCGGCTGAAGTCGATGAGGTTGCTGGAGAACCCGTAGACCCAGTGGCTGACGCCCCAGGCGGCGGCACGTTCCCATTCGGACTCGGTGGGCAGACGATAACCATACATGCCCGACGTTGTGGGCACCCATGTGGCAGGATCATAGTAAGGAGCGATGCCTTTCGATTCGCTCAATTGGTTGCAGAAGACAACTGCGCCGTACCACGTCACCATGACTACGGGATGGTTTTCCATCGAGCGTCCGTCGCGCACCTTGGGTACGAATCGATTCTGCGCGAACGCGATCTGACAGTAGCCGCTGCTTACGCCGCTCAAGAGCTGGCCGTGTCCGTATACGTCGCCTCCGGCATATGCCTTGCCCGACGAATTGTAGAGCTGGTCTGCGGCCAGGAGGGCGTTGAGTGCGTCGGCATACTCTTTGTTGGTGACTTCGAACTTGCCGATGTCATACTTGGACAGCGTGACGTGGTGGCGTGGATACTCGTTCGATGCGCCGCCTTCCGCGTCGGTGGCGCCCATATCGAACCCGGCTGCTTCGACCGTCGTCATTTCGCCGGGAGCGACTTGGTCGGCTGGATTCGCACCGGGCGCCGTGACGGTGATGAACTGCGTCTTGATAATTTGCGGGTGGAGTGTCTCGGTATTTCCGTGCGCGTCAACGGTGTCGATAATCAACTTGACGTCGTAAGTTCCCGCTCTCGTGAACTCGTGCATGGGATCTTGTACGGCATCGATACCGCTGTCGCCGAAATCCCACCACCAGCGTTGGACGGTCTGCCCGGGTACGGTGAAGGAAAGGTCGACGAACTGCACGGCGAGCGGTGCGGTACCGGATGCCGGCCACGCCATGAAATCCGCATCCGTCGTCGGAGTCACTGGTGTGGTGGGGCACCCAGACATGCAGGCTAGTACACACATACACGCCATCGCGATCGCAATCGCTTGCGTCGAATCCCCGTTATCGTGTCTCATCCGCATGATCGTCCCTCCCGTACGCTCTGTCCGAGCGACAAAGCATTTCAGCACTTTCCGAGTATAGGCAAAACGCGTGTGGCATTACAAAAGCCGATGAATCGCCTAGTACGGCGTGCGGGAAGTTTTTTCCTCAAGCCTGCTTGCTTCTTTTGGTTCCCGGCGCGGGGTTGTGTATAATCTGCGCACTCGAGAAACGGTTGAAGGGTGAGTCATGACACGCAGGCGTCGGCAGGAATTGTTTGTGGGGCTTTTCTTTGTCTCGCCGTATCTTGTCGGCTTCCTCGGATTGACTCTGTTGCCGTTGCTGGCCTCGTTCTTTTTTAGTTTCACCGATTACGATATTTTCAATGCGCCGCGGTGGATCGGCCTTGATAATTTTCGGAAGCTTGCACAGGATCGCCTCTTCTGGACCTCGCTTTGGAATACGGCTTTTTTCACGGTCTTTTCGGTGCCGGTGGGTATGACGGTTGCGTTTTTCCTGGCGTTGCTGCTGAACCGGCGGATCGTGGCGCGCCCCTTGTTCCGCACGATTTTTTTCTTGCCGTCGATCGTGCCGATTGTGGCGGCGTCGGTTCTTTGGGTATGGATTTTCAATTCGCAGTACGGCTATCTGAATTGGGCGCTGCAACCGGTGTGCGATGCGTTGAATCACGCGTTGGGGGCCCATCTTGCGCCGCCGAACTGGTTGCAGAGTCCGAAGTGGGCGAAGCCGGCGCTGGTCACGATGAGCGTATGGGGCGTGGGGGGGACGATGGTTCTGTACCTTGCGGCGCTGCAGGATGTGCCTGGGACGCTCTACGAAGTGGCGGATTTGGATGGGGCGAACGGGGTGCAGAAAGTGTGGCACATCACGCTGCCGATGGTGTCGCCGATTCTCTTCTTCACGCTGGTGATGGGACTGATCGGCGCTTTGCAGGTCTTTACTCAGGCCTTTATCATGACGAAAGGCGGGCAACCGGGGGTATCGACGCTGTTTTACTGTCTCTACCTTTTCCAGAACGCTTTCGAGTATTTCCGGCTGGGCTACGCGTCGGCGATGGCGTGGATTCTGTTTGCGATCATCGGCGTCATCACGGCATGCGTGTTCAAGGTCACGGGGCGTTACGTGTACTATGACGGAGGAACCGGCGAATGAAGCGCGGCGGTTTCTCGACCCATCTCCTCGTGATAGTCCTCTCGCTCGTGTTCCTGTTTCCCTTCGTATGGCTCTTGATGAGCGCCGTGAAGCCCAACGCGCTGCTGAAACAGTTTCCGCCGGTGTGGGTATTCACGCCAACGCTCGAACATCTGCGCGAACTTTTCGCACCGGATTCGCCGTTCCAGTTCTGGCAATTTCTCTGCAACACGCTGTACGTGTGCGCGTTCGTCGTAGCGGGCAACGTACTCGCGTCGGCGATGGTCGCGTACGGGTTTGCGCATACGAAATGGCCGGGGCGCAATCTGCTTTTCTACGCGATGCTGGCGACTATGATGGTGCCGGCGCAGACGATGATGATCCCTATTTTCCTCTTCTTCCGCCGCTTGGGCTGGATTGATACTTTTCTCCCATTGACGGTGCCGGCGTTGTTCGGCAACGCCTTTTTCATTTTCATGTTACGCCAGTTTTTCATGACGGTTCCGCGCGACTTGCTCGATGCGGCACGTGTGGACGGACACGGTGAAATTGCGATCTGGTGGCGCGTGGTAATGCCACTGTCGATTCCGGCACTGGCGGTGGTCGGCCTTTTCTCGTTCCTGGGGGCATGGAACGATTTCGTGGCCCCGCTGATCTATCTGCTCGATGAGACGCGGTATACGCTGTCGCTGGGGTTGGCGATGTTCCAGGGGCAATACGAGGTGCAGTACGGGCGGCTTATGGCCGCATCGGCCCTGATGACCTGTCCCATCGTCGTTCTGTTTTTCTTTGCACAGCGCCAGTTCATCGAAGGCATCAAAATGACCGGGATCAAAGGGTAGACTTGTAACGGATGCGCCGCAAGACAGTAGTATGTTCAGCCCGTAGCGCTATGGACTTGATTTGGAGAAACGGTTTGTGTAAGATAGGAACATGGTAGGTAAGGTTCTTGTTGCGCAGACGGCGTAATAAGTGCTTGACTTAGCAGGATTGTTTTGGTAATATACCACACGTTGTGGTTGAGATGACGTTTCGGATGTTAGTGCCACTAGAGGTTTGGTGGCGTGCGTGCGAGACCGATTCCAAGACAATTGAACTGGAGGTAGTGCCACAGTGAAACATGTTGGTTCGATCTCGCGAATGCCGACGCTTGCAACGACGTCTACCATCCCGGAAGATGTGGCGACTAAGGTTGCGTTGGAGACA
>CAIYET010000868.1 GCA_903925285.1 Candidatus Hydrogenedentota bacterium
CAGCAGGATAACCGGGTGAAGGATTGACATGCTCACCATCGTCCGCCAAAACGGCACGCGGGTCAAATGGTTTTCGCGACGATTTGACGTGCACATGATTCCAAAACGTTGATGCGAAGAGGTCGTGACCCTTTGAAGCTCCAGTCAATCGTGAATAGGGATAGGGTGAGACAAAATTTTCCGGGTTATATTTCTTGGGCGTTGCGAGCCCGGCGCCGGTTCTGCCGGGTCCGCAGGGCCTATTTTCCGAGTCCGTCCCGTTCCAACCCGGCCAGAATCTGCTCTGCCGGGGTCAGCGCCTTCTTGGATTTGTTGCAGGCCGGACAGGCGGGAACGATGTTCCCTTTGGTGCTGCGGCCGCCGCGCGCCACCGGCACGACGTGATCCATGGTGATCTGCTCCGGCGGCACCGGTTTCCCGCAATAATGGCAGAGGCCGCGCTGCACCTGCTGCCGCCACCAGTCGGTCTGGCGCAGCTCGCGCGCCCGGGCGCGCTCGCGCGCCACGTGCGCCGGATCCTTGCGTATGTCAATCCATTCGGACATGTATGCGCCTGATCGTGCCAGAAGCCGCGCGCGCGGTCAACGACGATGGCCATTCTCATTATGACACGCCGAACACCGCCGGATGCGACGGCGCGCATCCCTCCAGTCAAGAAACAACGGATTTTGGCGCGCATGGAGGGCGCCGCGCCGTCGGTGCCGGTCATACTGAGAATTGCTGCAACGACGATGGCGCGAGTTGCGTGCTACCTTGGGTCGCGAACATTCACCCATCGTACAAAACACTGCCGCGCTCGGGGGCAAGTCTGAAGGCTAAAGGCTGAAGGCTAAAGTTTCCGGTCACTTTAGCCTTTAGCCTTCATACTTCAGCCTTTCCCGCCGCTTCCCCCGCGCCGCCGCCGCTCCTGCTTCTTGGCTTTCAGCACCAGGAGACTCTTGAGTTCCGGGTGTTTACTCATGGCACGACGCAAGAGTGCCTCGGTTGCTGCTACGGTCGAGTGTTGCCGGCGTGCTATAACTTGGTACGGCATGCCAGCGTGGCGCATGCCGAGTACCGCAAAAGTTTTTGGCGACATTGAAAGCAAAAGCGCCACAACCGCAGTCATAACCGTGACCGGCATTTTCGGCTCGCTCTCCGTTTCCTCGGTCTGGTAGTCGCCGGCGTGGCAGATTTCACCGGCGTCGTACACGCGGCTATCGTCGTATTCAACCGTGTGCGCCGATTTGTCCTTCAGTACACAGACCGAACACGGCACTTTCCAGTATGGCATGTTCTTGTATTTCCCTTTTTGCACAAGAACTTGATAACGACAGCGATGACATTCCATGACGCGCCAGCCTTCCTGTCTTACGTTACTTCCGCGTTACCCGCGAGACTCGTAACCAAAGAAAAGTCCCGCTATCAGGTAACAACCCAATGGCGGGACGTAAGGCTTCCCAAATCGGAATCGGCGCTTCCCAAATCATGTCAGGTTTTTATTATTCCCAGATCTTCCCCTCCGCTTGCGCGTACTCGCACCAGTAGCCGGTCCTGATCAGCGTGTCGATGTGCCGCAGGAAATCTTTCTGAGGCTTCTCGCCCGGTCGCAGTTCATTTTTCACCGCGGCAATGGCCTTTCGCACGTTGTCACGCGCCTTCCTGCCGGCATCGCTCAATTCTCCGCCCTCGTGCAACTGCTTTCGAATGGCCTGAATCTCAAATTCCAACTCCGAGGGAGTCGCGAATGAAGAACTCCGGGCCGCTGTCGAAAACTACCCTCCAGACGCACCCCGCCTTGCGGAATAGGAATCGCGGGCGATCCGCCGCAATGACGAATGTCCCTCCTTCATCGACATTCGACGCCAGCCACCGCGCCAGATCCTCCCTTGCATCCCGCATCCGATTGGCGAGAAACTGCGCAAACGCCTGCTCCACATCCGACTTCCGCACGACTGTCAGCTTCCCCGGCTTCGGCGAATTCTCGCCGCTCCCAGGCCGCCAGCTCGGCTTCTTTGACGTCTGCGTGCTCATGGCGTCGTGCGGAAGTTCAGTTTCACCCGCCGTTCACCCTTCATGCGTCAAATTTTCATCACCTGCCCCTGTCCGCACGCCGTCACCAGTTCGGCCGGATGCCGCGCTGCACAACCACATGGGGAACAGACCCTGCTATATGATAGAACCACTGCCGCCGGACAGATGTTTAATGACTAGTACACAGCAGGCACACTTTTTCTGTATTTTTTTTGAAAACTTCTGCCACGCTCGCGGTGTTATATCTATTGCAAGGATGGATTGGCGCCTGGGGGATGGAGTCGATGTCGACAACAACTCATGGTCCTGATTCGGATGACGCGTTGATGCTGAACGTCGCGGCGAAGACCGATTCGTCTGGTGCGTTCTTCGAACTTCTTGTCAG
>CAIYET010000869.1 GCA_903925285.1 Candidatus Hydrogenedentota bacterium
TTGCCGTCGACGCCGACCTGCCGCTCGTGATCCATTGCCGGGACGCCTTCGACGACCTCGCCGTATCATTCAAACGCGTCGGGGTGCCCAAGCGCGGCGGCCTGATTCACAACTATTCGGGCAGCGCGCAATGGATTCGGCCCTGGCTCGAAAAGGGCATCCACGCATCGCTGGGCGGCACGCTGACCTATCGGAACAGCCGGAAGAAACGCGAGGTGCTTCAACTCGTCTACCCGGATTTCCTACTCCTCGAAACGGACAGTCCCGATATTCCGCCGGTCGAACTCAAGGGCCAAGTCAACGTACCCGCGAACATCCTCTATAATCTGCGGGCAGCCTCGGAGATTCTGGGCCAATCGGAGGAAACGATCGCGTCGCATACGACGGCCAACGCGTCGCGACTGTTCGGATGGACGAACCTATGAACGAGCGATTCGCGCGAACGCGGTTGTTGGTGGGCGACGAAGGCGTCGAACGCTTGGGCGCGGCACATACCGCCGTGTTCGGCTTGGGTGGCGTGGGCGGATATGCCCTGGAGGCGCTGGCGCGCGCCGGCGTCGGCCATCTGTATTTATACGACGCGGATTACGTCGATGCGACCAACCTGAACCGGCAACTGCTGGCAACGGAAAACACGCTGAACCACCGGAAAGTGGATGCCGCACGCGAACGCGTGGCCGCGATCAACCCCGATTGCATCGTCCACATCGAGTCCGCGTTCCTGACGCCCGACAACATCGCGTCGTTGATACCGGAGACGGTCCGGTTCGCAGTCGAGGCCATCGACACGGTTACCTCGAAAGTGGCAATCATCGCCTTGCTCGCCGAACGCAGCGTCCGATTCGTTTCCTGTATGGGCGCAGGCGGCAAACTGTCGCCGGAAGGCATCCATATCGCCGATATCGCCGATACGCGGGGATGTCCGCTGGCGCGCGCGGTACGGCAGATCCTTCGCAAGAACGGCGTAACCAACGGCGTGACATGCGTTTATACCGAAGAATGCCCACGGCTCTCGGAAAGGCCAGCCCCAGAAATCCGCCAAGGCAAACGCGTCATCGGGACCATTGCGTATGTACCGGGACTGATCGGCCTGACCGCCGCCGGCGTCATAATCGAGGCGATTCTCGGCATCGAGTCGCCGAAAAGAAAAAAGGCCCACTAAAGGGCCTTGTGAATGCTGGCGGAGAGACCGGGATTCGAACCCGGGGTACAGTTTAATCCATACAACGCCTTAGCAGGGCGCCACCTTCAACCACTCGGTCATCTCTCCAAAGTCCATACTAATCTACCATGAATCGACGGCAAAAGCAACTCGAAGAACCCTGCCGCCGTCGGGGACCTCGGCCGCCGGGAGCTTCCCATGTAATTTTTCCCTTGACAGATCGGCGTGAAGTGATCTATAGTGGATGTGGTGCAACAAGGTGCGGGTGACTCTTGCATCTTGCGTGCAGCGTGCGTTGCATGCTCAGGCTGTGGGCGTGTGTTGGTAATGGGTCATTGTAGAATTGAGGCTGAGAGGCAAGGTTAGGCAGGTTCCCTATGGGGAACGCAAACGAAACGAACAGAGAGGAGTACCGATTATGAAGAAAGGTTTAGCGTTGTTAGGCATTATGCTCTTTGCAATGCCGTGCATGGCGGCGACTTTGACGCTTCCGCCGTTGAATCTGGAGGACCCGTTCTGCCCAATGTGGCAAACCATTGACCAAGAGGCACAACAGTTACTCGGAATGTTGAGCGATTTCGGCGTGTCGGGCATACCGGAGTACCCGCTCGTCGACCTGGAAAACGCCATGCAGGGCGATGGGATTCCAGACATGTACCAACTGGCTCTTTTGTCGGCTTTGCTGTGTAAGGGCAACGCGGACGTTCAAGGCCAGTTCGACGGGAACAAGCTCAAATTTACCGGTTTAGTAGACGATGTGGCGTTGGTGCTCGGCAAACTGGTTGGCAATCCCCCAGCCACGCCGACGGCAGCGGACAGGTTGAGGCACGTGGTAACCCTTCTGACCCCGCCGGTTGCGCCGATTACTCAGGCTATACTTGATGACATTACCGACGCGGCAACCACATTGGACGATTTCACGTCGTCGATCGATGCTTACGTCACTCCGGCAACACTGCCGACGCTGGTGAATACGTTGAAGGGTTTCAAGGAAGCCGTCGCGGCCCTTCTGGGCATGGATAGCGAGATCCAAGCATCCATATTCGACCTCCTGACGAGCGATATTCTTGGGCGGGTTACGACCATTCAGCAACAGGTAATGGATATAGTAGCCGCGATCCAGTCGGCGGTTGATGCGATGCCGGCCGGGCCTGACAAAGTCTATGTAACTGCCTTGATCACGGACATCAATTTGATCGTCGGAGCGCTGGATCGCACCGTGTTGCTGACGGTACCAGGCGCAATCCCCATTTACGGCGTTGTCGCCAAGACCGCCCAAGAGCCGTTTGCCGCGTTTGGCGATTACGACAAGAACGGCAAAAACAATCTGATGATCTACTATCTTCTTAAAGAAGAAAATAACAACCTCCCGCCAACCGTTGAAGAGTTCGTGGTTGCGGCGAGCAACCCGATCGCGCCATCGAGTATGCCGGTCGCCGGTCTGTTCGGCTTGGCCGCATTGGCGGGTGCCTGCCTGACAGGCGGCGCATTCACGCTTCGCAGGAAATAACGAATCGATACATGCTCTGAGGGAGGCTGGACGACAGCTTCTCTCAGAGTCCATGGGTAACTTGAAGAAAGTCTCCACCGGCCTGGATGACAGGGCGGTGGAGATTTTTGTGTTTGTTGCAGAGCGGCGCGCGAGCGCCCCGATGATCACGGTCACGCATAACGATTTGACCTGGATTCGGCAGTCCGAATTCTGACACCTGTATTCTGAATTCCTACTGCCTTTTTCGGATAAAGCCCATTCTTTAGGCGATGCCTTCCTGTGCCAACTATCGAGCGGGCTAAAGGTTTATGGGTCTTTTGCCGACAAAACAGGATGAAAAGGAGAGCCCGACGCTCTGAACCCGAAAGGAGGCCGCTTATGAATGGAGTAATTTCGGTGGGCAGCGTCGGGGCCGGTCTAAGCCAGGCACAATTCCAGACGTACATGGCGCGTTCGCTGAAGGACCAGCCGAACGCCGCCAAGGCGCTGGGAGCTGTAGCTTTGGAGTTGGTGCGTTCCGCCATGGCCAAGACAAACCAGGCGACGCAACAACACGACCTCGACGTGAAAGCCTAGACCTCATGACACTCCTTTAGGGAGGGGCGTGGAGCACGGATGCGAGATGCCTCTCCCCACTTCTTTATCCTAGAATCGTCAGTTGAACCACGAATCACACGAATCAAACGAATGGGCAGGACTCACAAGTTGCTGCACGGCAGGCTCTTCCTACTGGCTTTGGCAACCAGGTTGAACGCGTCGACACTTGCTTGGCTGTGTCAGCCTCGACGGGGCTTGCCTTTGGCGGCAGCCGTTTCGAGCCAGTCGAGGGTTTCGGGGTGTGCGGCCCATGCGTAGTCGAGGTGTTGAACGCAGTCGAGGGCTTCTTCGATGAGGTCCACTTCGTCCGATGACGCGTCAACATCGACGGTTGTTTCAGGATCCAACAGATAGTCCGCCACGTACGGATTGTTGCGCATGGCTGCGGCCAACGTCTTGCTTGCTCCGTTCTTGTTTCCCGACAACAACTTCTCCAAAACTGCGGCCCATTCGTATACTGCGCTGTCGTCTTCGATATACTCCTTCATGATGCCGCGCGCGGCTCGTGTATCTCCGGACGCGAGGTAAAGCCCAAGAAGCATCGTTCTTACATCCTGGTCGTCTTCCTCGTCGAGTTCGAGCATGGCTTTGGCTTCCGCGATGGCCTCGTCCCATCGTTGCGCGTGCCTCAGCGTACTCATCAGGGAGTAGCGCGCACGCATATAGGGCCGCGCAAGCGCATTCGTCCAAAGGCTCCCCATGTTTTCCTGAATGTCGGAGCCGAGCGCCCGTTCGGCGCGTGCGACGACATCGTGCAGGCGCGTTGCGATCTCGCCCAAGTCGTCGCAGGCATACGTGGCCATCAACATCCCTGCGTCCGCGTTGTCCGGGTCGAGCGCGAGCGCCTTTCGGGCCAACGCCGTCTTCGCGTCCACATCCGAATCGAGCGGCATGCCCATCACTTGGAACATCAGTTCTTGCGCTTCCTCGGCATCGCTCCAGCGTTCCCGCCGGGCTTCGGCGACGATCTCGTCCGGCTCCATCTGGAGGAAATGGTTTTCGATGGCGTCGGCTATATCATCGGGACTCACGGGCGGATGGGCGCGGAAATAATGGAAGACCGCGCGTTCCATGCGTTCGAGATCTATGTATTCATCGAGGGAGACCGGCCCCTCATCGAATTCCAGATCGTCCTCCCCTTCTTCGCCGTCCCATTCGTTCTCGATCTTGTCCTGACTGTCCTGGTCTTCGCGCTTTTGTTTCATGTTCTTTTCCTTTGATCACATGTTGTACGCTTGATCAATCCGTATCGTCGGGCAGGTCTTCGGACTCGGCGGACGTGACGTCTTCGGCCAAGCTTGCTGCTGCGGCTTCGGTGACTTCCTGTTCTTTGGCCTCTGCGAAGGCGCGCGCGACGGCGCTGACTTTGGCGCCCGGCGTGGGCGCCATGACCTTGACGCCTTGGGTGTTGCGGCCGATGGTGCGCAGGTCTTTGACGGAGGTGCGAATGACGACGCCGTCGGTGCTGACGACGACGATCTCGTCGCGGTCGTCGACGGTGAGCATGCCGACTACCTTGCCGTTGCGTTCGTTGGTCTTGATGTTGATGATGCCCTGGCCGCCGCGATGTTGCAGGCGGTATGCGCCGACTTCCGTGCGCTTGCCGTACCCGTTTTCGGTCACGCTGAGCACCGTCATGTCGTCGTGGGCGATCGAGACGCCGATAACGGCGTCGCCGAGTTCGAGACGGATGCCTCTCACGCCACGCGCGGTACGTCCCATCGTACGTACGTCCTTTTCGGGGAACCGGATCGACATACCGCGATGTGTTGCGATGAGAATGTTATCCTCGCCTGCGGTGATTTGCACGTCGATTAGTTGATCGTCCGGATCAAGTTCGATGGCGATGATTCCCGCGGCGCGCGGATTGCTGAAGGCCTGGAGTTCGGTCTTCTTGACGATCCCCTTCGCGGTCACCATGAAGATGGTCTTGCCTTCTTCTTTCAGGTCGCGCAACGTGAGGCACGTGGTTACCCGTTCGCCGCTTTCGAGGTTCAGCAGATTGACCATCGCGCGGCCACGTGCCGTGCGGCTGGCGCGCGGCAACTCGTGTACCTTGCGCCAATGCACGCGCCCCCTGGTCGTGAAGAAGAGCACGTATTGGTGCGCGGACGCGATGAAGAGGTCCTTGACGAAATCTTCTTCTTTGGTGTCCATGCCGGCGATGCCGCGTCCGCCGCGCCGCTGCTTGCGGTACGTGGTAATGGGCAGGCGCTTGATGTAGCCGAGGTTGGATACGGTGACGACCATATCCTCGTCGGCGATGAGGTCCTCGATGGAGAATTCGGTGATTTGGCCCAGGATCTGCGTGCGGCGCGCGTCGCCATACTTGGCCTTGACGGCGATGATTTCCCGGCGCACTTCGACGAGGATCATCTTCTCGCTCGAGAGGATGTGTCTGAGCAGTTCGATCGTCTTGATCAATTCGGCGTACTCGGCTTCGAGTGCATGGCGTTCGAGGCCGGTCAGGCGGCGCAGGCGCATCGCGAGGATCTCGGCGGCCTGGATCTCGCTGAAATCGAAACGGGCTATCAGTTGTTGGCGCGCGATTTCGACCGTCTCGGATCCGCGAATGATCGCAATCACCTCGTCGATGTGGTCGATGGCCTTGAGCAGGCCCTCGACGATGTGGGCGCGCTCTTCGGCCTTGCGCAGGTCGAAACGAGTTCGGCGTTCGATGATTTCGGCGCGGTGCTTGATGTAGTGGCGGACCAGTTCGGCGAGCGACAGGACTTTCGGGCTATTGTTGACGAGCGCGAGCATGATGATGCTGGCCGTGTCCTGCAACTGCGTGTTCTTGAAGAGTTGGTTGAGAATGACCTGCGGCTCGTCGCCTTTGCGCACTTCGATAACAATGCGCATGCCTTCTCTGTCGGACTCGTCGCGCAGATCCGTAATGCCTTCGATGGTCTTCGAGCGGACGAGGTTTGCGATGTTTTCGATGAGCCGCGCCTTGTTCACCTGATACGGGATTTCCTGGATGATGATGGCGTCTTTGCCGGTGCTCTTGTTGGTCTCGATGACCGCTTTGGCGCGAACGATGACGCGGCCGCGCCCGGTGCGATAAGCGTCGAGAAGGCCCTCCGTGCCGCAAATAATCCCCCCAGTCGGGAAGTCGGGGCCTTTGACGAAACGCATCAAGTCAGTCGAAGTGGCCTCCGGATTGTCGATGGTATGTACAATCGCGTCGCAGACTTCGCACAAATTGTGCGGCGGACAACTCGTTGCCATGCCGACCGCGATGCCGTACGAGCCGTTGACCAACAGATTCGGAATCGCCGACGGGAGAACTGTCGGCTCCTTGAGGCGTCCGTCGAAGTTGTCGCGCATATCGACGGTTTCTTTTTCGATATCTCCGAGCATTTCGGCGGATATCGCCGCCATGCGCGATTCGGTGTACCGGTAGGCTGCGGGACTATCGCCGTCGACCGAGCCGAAGTTGCCTTGCCCGTCCACGAGTGGGTAGCGCAAGTTCCATTCCTGCGCCATGCGCACGAGCGCGTCGTACACGGATTGATCGCCGTGCGGATGGTATTTGCCCAGCGCGTCGCCGACGACCGTCGCGCATTTGCGGTACGCCTGATTGTGGCGCAGGCCCGCCTCGTGCATAACGTACAGGATCCGGCGATGAACCGGCTTGAGGCCGTCGCGCACGTCCGGTAGCGCGCGGCTCACGATCACGCTCATGGAGTAGTCCAGGAACGAGGTCTTCATCTCCTGTTCGATTTGGATCACGTTGATGCGTTCGTTTACAGTTTCCATGGTGCTCCTCAGGTCCGGCCGCGAAGCGCGGATTCGCGCTTGAAGGCTGCCCTAATCGACTTCTCGATTTCTGTCGACGACACAAGAAAGGAATCGAACTCCCTGATGTTTCGCTGATTCAGATGAAGTTGCCCTTCTCCCACATTCCCTCGATGCTGTTCCTTAGAAAAGTATGAGTTGGTCTCGACTTCGCAAGAAGGAAGAACCCAATACTTGACAGTGTCACGCCATGCGGCGAGCCACACGAACACATCACAACATCCAGGTTTGATCTGTTGGAAATTCATGTCGAACGGTTTCTGTGAGTCCGACGACAACGCTTTGACATAAAGTGGCTCGTCATTGCTAAACTCCACCGCTCGTGAAGCCTTGACCTCGATACGAATTCCATCGAGGAAGAAGTCGTACTGACCAGAGTACGTGGGATCCAAGTTCTTGCCTGGCTTGCCGAGAACAGGAACAATCGCTTTGAGATGCCCGTGCGCCCAGACCTCGCCGAATCCTCGCGGGGCGCTGATTTCAAACAAGTAAAGGTACAGGTTCCGGTGGATGTAGTCCTCCCGAATATCGTAGTACTCGTCTAGGGTGAGTTTTCCGGCTGAAAGTAAGTGACTGATGATGTACTCGAACTCGCTGAACGGATACGCCGAAATCAACTGCCGCAATCGTCCACGAAAGGTGTCAGCGTCGTCAAAACGGTCCAGCAACGCATCAAGTTGGGCACGCAATCGTTCCATCTTCAGACCCCTCTAGAACAACGCGGTTTGAAATGCGTCGGGAATCTTCACGGTGTCTTCTACGAATCCAGCCAGTTCGGGCCTTTCGGCGAGATCCTTTTCAAACGGGTGCCCGTTTTGCCACCCGGTCAAGCCTGTCCGGCGAAAGTGCTCCAGACGGCGGATGCAGATCTCACAATAGACAGGGTCGATATCCATCGTGAAACACGGCCGTCCTGACATCTCGGCCGCAAGCAATGTCGATCCTGAATGGGCAAAGAAGTCCATGACTAGTTCTCCTTTGCGCGAAGAAGCCCGAATGATACGTTCCACGCTCTTCAACGGCTTTTGGGCATAACATCCATTCACGTTTTCCACCATACGATAAAACACTTGCTGGATATCCACCCACACGTTCCCAGCCCGGATATTCTCCGATCCACTCCGTTCGACGTTTTCTGTCCTCTTGCCACCGACTTCTTTGTAGTATCCCCGGAGGATCTTCGGGATTTCCGTATACTCCGCGTCCACGTCGAATGACGGAGTCCCTGATGTATAGTAGAGAAGTTCCTGGCGCACTGCCATCCAGTTTTTCTGTGTTCCGTAACCACGCTGGTTTCGCATCGTGATGAAACTGCGGCTCTTGAACGGCGTGGAACGCATCATAATCATGAAATCAGGCAACGGCTGAAACTCTTGTGCTTGATCCGCGCCCATCCACACGTACAGGGAACCGTTCTCGTCCAGAACAGAATACGTATTGTCCACCCATTGCCTGCACCACGCGATGAATTGCGGCACATCGCGTCTCTCAAAAGCGACAATGTTGTACGGAGGGTCCTGGACCGCCAACACGGCTCTTCTGGTCCCCATCAACGCCTGGACATCTGAGGCGCGAGCGGCATCGAAGCAGCCAATTCTGTGTCTGCCGGCCGGATCCTCCCATATTTCTCCCTTGTGGATTCGACAACATTTGAGAAGACCTTCGTGCAGCAACTCATTTTCGTCGAGCCTTGGGATCGGAGAGCTTTTCACAACTTTCTCCTTGCAGTAAGCGCCCGTCGTGCCGCAACAGTGCGTTGCGCGTCAAATATCCAGGTTCCTCGTTTCCGGTGCATGTTTCTCGATGAACTGTTTTCTCGGTTCGACCAAATCGCCCATCAGCGTCACGAATATGTCGTCCGCTGCAGTTTCATCTTCGGCTCCGACGCGCAGGAGAGTCCGTTTGGCCGGGTCCATGGTTGTTTCCTGCAACTGTTCGGGATTCATTTCGCCTAGCCCCTTGTAGCGCTGGATACTCAGACCTTTTTGGGCTACCGCGAGCAAGTGATTACGTAGATCGAGCAGGTCGCCGGTCTCGAATTGCACGTCGCCGTTGTCGTTTTCGACGCGGAACGGCGGGCGGCCAATCGCGGCTATAGGCTCGGTTTGGCTCATGATGGCGGAGAACTCGTGGCTCTTGAAAAAGGCCAGATCGAGTTGATGTTCGCCGCGCACGAGGGTTTTGCGTCCGTTGTCGTTGCCCTCGTCGAGCAGTAGCGTTTGCACCTCGCTCGTGTCGATCAGGTCGGCCTCGTCTCCGAAGAGATTGGCGATCTCGGCCAAGGAAAGACCGCGCGGATTCAGTTTTTTCTCGCGCGGGAGCGCCGTAGCGGCCTTGACGGCCTCGCGCGGGACGCCGAACACGCGCCGGAGCCGACCAAACAAACGTTCGCGGTCGACGGCGGCGTTTATGGCCCGGGTCAACGTTCGCAGATTCACCGAGGTCCGTTTATCCTCGCCGTTGAGTGCGGTGACCTTTGCGCTGTCGAGGACGATCTCGAAGAGAAACTTTTCCTTTTCCTCTTCGGTGCTCAGATAGCGTGCTTTCTTGCCTTTCTTAATGAGGTAGAGCGGTGGTTGTGCAATATAGAGATGGCCGTGCCGGATCAACTCGGGCATCTGCCGGAAAAAGAACGTCAACAACAGCGTGCGGATGTGCGCGCCGTCGACGTCGGCATCGGTCATGATAATGACCTTGTGGTAGCGGAGGTTCTCGATTTTGAACTCTTCTTTGCCGAAACCGGTGCCGAGGGCGGTGATGAGCGAGCGGATTTGCTCATTGTTGAGCATCTTGTCCTCGCGCGCCTTCTCGACGTTGAGGATCTTGCCGCGCAATGGCAGAATGGCCTGGTTTTTACGGTCGCGTCCCTGTTTGGCGGAACCACCGGCGCTGTCGCCCTCGACGATGAAAATCTCGCAATACACCGGGTCGCGCTCGGAACAGTCGGCCAGTTTTCCCGGCAACGACATCGAATCGAGTACGCCTTTGCGCCGCGTGAGATCGCGGGCTTTGCGGGCGGCCTCGCGAGCGCGCGCGGCATCGATGGTCTTGCTTATGATGCGATTGGCAATCGGCGGATTTTCCTCGAAGAAACTCTGCAACCCTTCGTAGACCATCGAATTGACGATGCCCTGCACTTCGCTGTTGCCGAGCTTCATCTTGGTCTGGCCTTCGAACTGTGGATTGTGAAGCCGCACCGAGACGATGGCGGTCAGGCCTTCGCGCGTGTCGTCGCCGGAGATCGACGCGCCCGCCTTTTTGAACAGGTTGCTCTTCTTGGCGTAGTCGTTGACCGCTTTCGTAAGCGCCGCGCGGAATCCGCTGAGATGCGTGCCGCCTTCATGCGTGTTGATGTTGTTCGCGAAACTCGAAACAGTCTCGTTGTACGAACTCGTATACTGAATGGCGACTTCGCACTGAACCTCGTCTTTTTCGGCTTCGAAATAGACCGGCTTTCGGTGCAACGCTTCGCGATTGCGGTTGAGCCACGCGACGTATTCGATGATACCGCCCTTGTACTGCATGACGGTCGCTTCGTCTTCGATGCGTTCGTCCTTCAACGACACGCGGATGCCTTTGTTCAAGAACGCGAGTTCGCGCAGGCGCGTCAGCAGGATTTCCCCGTTGAACGTCATGTCTTCGAAGATATCGGGGTCGGGATGGAACGTCACGCGCGTACCGGTCGATTTCGTGCGGCCGCGTTGCTCGAGGGGGCCGTCGGGCACGCCGCGACGGAACGCCATGAAATGGACGAATCCGTCGCGTTTGACTTCGACTTCGCAGTACTCGGACAACGCGTTCACGCACGAGATGCCGACGCCGTGCAGGCCGCCCGATACCTTGTACGACGCGTTGTCGAATTTGCCGCCGGCGTGCAGCATGGTCATGACCACTTCGAGTGCCGATTTCTTCTTGTACTTCGCGTGATTGTCTACGGGAATGCCGCGCCCATCGTCCACGACCGATACGCTGTTGTCGATGTGAACCGTGACGTCGACACGCGTGGCGTGGCCATCCAACGCCTCGTCGATGCTGTTGTCGACCGCCTCGAACACGAGATGGTGCAGACCGCGCGTCGACGTGTCTCCGATGTACATCGCGGGACGCAGCCGAACAGCCGACAACCCCTCCAAAATTTGAATCGAACTAGCGTCGTAACGTGTTTCAGCCATTATAGTTGCCTCGATTTTAAGACCCCTTCGGCAACCTTGCCCCAGGGAATGCATTTATTGTATCAGAAACGGATACCGTAGAACAAGCGAAAACCGCAAGATATTGTGTCAGTTCCCGCCAACAATGCGCCATAGCCACATTAGAAAGAATTTAGAATTCAGGACTCAGGAGTCAGGAGTCAGAATGTCACATTCTGACTCCTGACTCCTGTATTCCGTCGTGGTCCTCCCGTAACTTGCACGCCAATAATCCTTTGCCGTAGAGTGACTGCGGACATGCTTGGCTGGGTATCATGGGAGCGAGACGATATGAGCATCCTTATGGTTATCGGCGATACGCCGCTCGTCGAATTGACGCGTCTGCATGACAATCCGCGCGTGAAGATCCTGGCAAAACTCGAAGGAAACAACCCCGGTGGCTCGGTGAAGGATCGCACGGCCCTTTATATGATAACCAAGGCCGAGCAATCGGGCGAACTGACGCCGGACAAAACCATACTCGAACCGACCTCGGGAAATACCGGGATCGCCATCGCCATGATCGGCGCGGCCAAGGGATACAAGGTCAAGCTGATGTTGCCCGGCTGCGTCAGCAGCGAACGTCGCCACATCCTCGAGGCCTTTGGCGCGGAAGCCGTCATGACGCCGGCGTGCGAAGGCACGGACGGCGCGATCCGCCGCGCGCATGCCATTCTGGCGGAAGGCAATGGCCGCTATTACATGCCCAATCAGTTCGCAAACGAAAGCAATCCGTTGGCCCATTACGAAACCACCGGACCGGAGATCTATCGTCAGACTGACGGCCAAGTGGATGTCTTCGTGGCCGGGATGGGCACAACCGGCACGCTGATGGGGGTGTCGCGGTATCTTAAAGAGCAGTCGCCCCGTATTCGGATCGTCGGGGTCGAACCCACGCTGGGCCACACCATTCAAGGGCTTAAGAACATGGCCGAAGCGATCGTTCCGGCGATCTACGACCCGGAACGCCTCGACGAGATCGTCACCGCTCAAGACGGCGTGGCCTTCGAGACCACGCGCCGCCTCGCCATGGAAGAAGGCATATTCGTCGGCATGTCGAGCGGCGCGGCGGTGGCGGGCGCACTCGAAGTCGCTGGACGCATGGAGTCCGGCACAATCGTCGTCCTACTGCCCGACCGCGGCGACCGCTATCTGAGCACCATGCTCTTCCGCAGCGTTTGCGCAAAGTGCCCGCCATAAGAACGCGGAAGAGGGCTTGACAAATCACGCCTATTGTAGTACGCTCAACTTGCTGTATTAAAGTGAACGTACTCAAGAATAGACAACGGACAGTGCCGTTGGCTACGGGTGTACCGACTGGGACCGCTCTAACGAGGAGCAGCAAACGGCGGGAACATCGTAATGAAAACAAGGTCGAGATTCGCGAGCGCCGCCATTCTTGCATTGGCCATTCTAACCCTGGCCCCCCCTCGCATTGCCTGTCGACATCTCTCTTGAAGTCGAAGGCGACAGTATTGTGGACAATAACGGAGTGTATAGCTTTTTTATTCAATGTGGCCCATTGGGCCGAGGGAGGAAAGAACGATGGTACGCAACGTATTTTCAGTCACGCTGAGGCTGGTATGCCTTGTTCTTCTGGTCGAGGGTCTGCTTGGAGGCCAAGGAGTGCGCGCGGCGGCTCCCGACAAAGCCGCACGTGTCTGCTACGTTGACGCGGACAGCACGGCGACGGCACCGGACGGCTTGTCCTGGGCCAGCGCGTTCCCGACGATTCAGGAAGGCTTGCGCAGGGGCAGCGAAGTGTGGGTAGCCGAAGGTGTCTACAACGCCCCCATCGTGATGAGGGAAGGTACGCATTTGTACGGCGGATTCGCGGGAACTGAATCGCACCGTGGCCAACGCGATTGGCGTGCTCACCCAACCATTGTCGATGGGCAGAACCAGTACATCTGCTTTACTACCGAATTCAACTACTTTCCAGGAACCAACGAGGAGGTTTTGGACGGATTCATTGTCCGCAATGGCCGGCCCGGAATGTCCAATAATGGCTGCATCGTGACGGTGGCGAACTGCACGTTTAACAGTAACGCAAGTCGGAATGGCGGTGCGATATACAACATTGTGGGCAATTCGCTCGTCGCGACCAGTTGTACGTTTTCGGATAACGCCGCACTTAGCGAATACGACCCAATCCCGGGATCCAATCCTGACCCGAATTCAGGCGCCGGAGGCGCCATCTACAACTCGATATACAACTTCCTGACTCTTACGGACTGTGTGTTCGTTCGCAATACGGCGGAACTGATGGGGGGCGCCATCTCAACGTACGACACGTGTGAGGGAACGATGACCAACTGCGTGTTCTCAGAGAATACGGCCAGCAAGGGCGGGGCCTTGGCGGGCAACGGCTGGTTCTCGCCTACGCTGGCCAACTGCACGCTCGCCGGGAATACGGCCGAAAACGGAGGTGCGATATATATCTACGCAAGCTGTTTTCCCTCGCTGCTCAACTGTATCTTGTCAAATGACGCACCAAACGAACTCTATAACTCTTATAGCGGCAGCTTTGACGTCGTCTACTCCTGTGTGCGGGGCGGCTACGCTGGCGAGGGAAATATCGACGCGGATCCGTTGTTCATCGACGCGGTCAACGGCGATCTCCGGTTGCAGCCGGATTCACCGTGCATCGACACGGGGACGAATTGGGATGCGCCCGATACCGATATCCTGGGGCTTGCGCGCCCCCAAGGGGCCGGATTCGACATGGGCGCATACGAATACAAACCCTCTGGTGAAGGTGAAGGTGAAGGTGAAGGTGAAGGCGAGGGTGAAGGCGAGGGTGAAGGCGAGGGTGAAGGCGAGGGCGAAGGCGAGGGTGAAGGCGAGCAACACGGGTGTTTCGGCGGGACCATCGGGGATGCCATGCCGCCCGCGCCGAAGAACGGCGGCGATACGCTGGCGCTGGCAGGCGCCCTGCTGGCGTTTGCCTGCCTCACACCGAGGCGTGCATTTGTGCGCAACTGATTTCGAGAGCGTCTGCCCCAAGTGCCCGCCATAAAAGCAAGGATGAAGGATGAAGGACGAAAAGGCTTTAGGCTTTAGGCTTTAGGCTTTAGGCTTTAGGCTTTAGGCTTCAGCAATAATCCACAATCTACAATCCGCAATCGCCAATTCATCCTTCATCCTTCATCCTTTTCCTTCAGACCTTCGGTATAGCCAGATGCGTTCGCCATGGCCATATGAAGCATTGACTTGCTTTTTGGATTCCATAGCGGGTATTGTTTCACCATCTATATGGGCAACCCATTCATCACGGCAATCGAGCAGGAGGCGCGGAAGCCTTGCGCCTCCGACATGGTGCTATCGATATGAAGATTCATTCTACGGCCATTGTAGACCCGAAGGCGGAACTGGCGGAGAGCGTCGAGGTTCAGGCGTTCACGATCGTCGGACCGCAGGTGCGGATTGGCGCGGAGACGGTCGTCGGGCCGCATTGCGTCATAGACGGGGATACGGTCATCGGCGAGCGGAACCGCTTCTTCAGCGGCGCCCAGATCGGCATTCTTTCGCAAGACCTCAAGCATCGCCCGGACCTGCTGGGCCGGACGCTCATCGGAAACGACAACCTGTTCCGCGAGCACGTGACGGTGAGCGCGTGTACGCTGACGGGCGCCGGCGATGAACATCGCGTGACGTCGATCGGCGACTCGTGCATGTTCATGGCGTACTCGCACGTAGCGCACGACTGTCATGTCGGCAGCGGCGTGATCATGGCGAATTGCGCGTCGCTGGCCGGGCACGTCGAAATCGAGGACAAGGCGATCATTGGCGGGTTGTCCGGCGTGCATCAGGAATGCGTCGTCGGACGGATGGCCTTCGTGGGCGGGCTTTCGCGCGTGGCGCGCGACGCGCCGCCGTATATGATCGTAGACGGCAATCCAGCGCATTGCTGCGGGCCCAACAGCGTCGGCCTCAAACGCAACGGATTCGATACCGTCCAGCGTACGCGCGTCAAGACGATGTACAAGCTCATGTTCCGGTCGAATCTGAACACGACGCAGGCCATTCACGAGATCGAGTCTGCCGTGGAAGATAGCGAAGAGCGCGCCTGTTTCTTGGATTTCGTGCGCCGCTCGATCCGAGGCATCACGAAGTAATCATAGGCTTTAGGCTTTAGGCTTTAGGCTTTAGGCTTTAGGCAACACGGCGCGCTGCCTAAATCCTAAATCCTAAATCCTAAATCCTAAATCCTAAAGCCTAAAGCCTAAAGCCTAAAGCCTAAAGCCTAAAGCCTAAAGCCTAAGGATCTACAATCATGTCGAAAATCCGGGTTGGCGTCGTTGGCGTAGGCCACTTGGGCTACCACCACGCGCGGAATTACGCGGCACTCGAAGATGTCGCGCTGACGGGCGTGGTGGATTCGGACGTGGAACGGCGCGCGAAGGCGTCGCGCGATTTCAACGCGCCGGGTTTCGCGACCGTTGCAGAGTTGCTGGCGGCGGGCGTCGATGCGGTATCGGTGGCGGCGCCGACGACGGCGCATGCGGCTGTGACGTTCGAACTGCTCGAGGCGGGCGTCGATGTGCTGGTCGAGAAGCCCATCGCGGCAACGGTTGCCCAAGCCGAAACCATGGTGGCCGCCGCCGCATCTCGAGGACGAATCTTGCAGGTCGGCCATATCGAGCGATTCAACGGCGCGGTCATGGCGCTGATGCAGGCGGTCGCGGACCCGAAGTTCATCGAGTGCCATCGTCTCAGCCCGTATCCCAACCGTGGGCACGACGTGAGCGTCGTACTCGATCTCATGATCCACGACCTGGATATCGTGATCGCGCTCGTGCGCAGTCCAATCGTGTCGCTCGACGCCGTGGGCGTGGCCGTGTTCTCACCGTCCGAGGATATCGCCAACGTGCGCATCCGGTTCGCGTCGGGCTGCGTGGCCAACCTGACGTGCAGCCGGGTCGCGGTCGAGCGGATGCGCAAGATCCGCGTTTTCTCGAACGACGCGTATTACTCGACCGACTACTCCGAGCAGGAGGTGTTGTCGTATCGCAAGAAACCGGGGCCGGTGCCGCCGGGCGTGTCGCCCATGCTGCACATCGACGTCGAGCCGCTCGCGGTGGTCCGCGACGAACCATTGAAACTCGAATTGGCGTCGTTCGTGCGGTGCGTGCGCGAGCGGACGCGGCCGGTAGTTTCGGGCGAGGACGGTTTGGCCGCGTTACGTGTCGCGCGCGACATCGTCGATTTCATTCGGGAGCATCCGTGAGCCGAATCTTTCTGGTAGCCGGAGAAACGTCCGGCGACATTCATGGCGCGAACCTCGTACGGGCGTTGCGCGCGGCGGATGCGGACGTCGTGTGCGAAGGACTGGGCGGACCGCGGATGGCGGACGCGGGCATGGCGTTGCGCGAAGACCTCGCGGGCCGCGCGATCATGGGATTCGCGGAAGTCGTGCGGGCGCTGCCGTACATCCGCCGCGTGTTTCGCGAGACCGAGGCGCATCTCGCGGCGTCGCGGCCCGACTGCGTCGTGCTGATCGATTATCCCGGTTTCAATATCCGGCTGGCGGCGCGTGCGAAGGCGATGGGGCTTCGCGTGGTCTACTACATCAGTCCACAGGTGTGGGCATGGAAGGCGGGCCGTATCCGCACGCTCGCGCGTGTGGTGGACAAGATGCTGGTCATCCTGCCCTTCGAAGAGGCGCTGTACCGCGAGGCGGGCGTGGATTGCGCATTCGTGGGCCATCCGCTGATGGACCAACTCGAGGCGGCGCCCGTTGAAGGTATCTATCGCGGCGGGTTGGTTGTTGGCTTGTTGCCGGGCAGCCGCGAGCAGGAAATCAGGCGATTAACGGCTCCGATGATTGACGTGGCGCGCGGCATCCGCGCTGCGTATCCCGATGCGCGCTTCGTGACGCCGTGCGTAAACGCGGCACGGGAAGCGCAGGTGCGCGCGCTGGCCGGCGATTTCCCGATCGAGACGACTGTCGGGCGAATGTACGAGATACTGGACGCGGCGCGGTTCTGTTTGGTAGCCTCGGGCACGGCGACGCTCGAGACGGCGTTGTTCGGCGTGCCGATGGGGATCCTGTACAAGACGGGTCGCGTGAACTATGCGATTGCGCGGCGGCTCGTACGCATACCGCATATCGGACTGGTCAATATTCTCGCGGGCCGGGGTATCGTGCCCGAGTTCATTCAGGAGCAGGCGGCGGCGGAAACGATCCTGCCCACAGCGCTCGAACTGATGGCGGACACGCCGCGCCGCAAACAAATGCTCGATGATTTGGCGGCATTGCGCACAGCACTCGGCGGCCCAGGCGCATCGATGCGCGCCGCGCAGGCGATTCTGAGCGTGGCGCGAGGAATGAGTAAAGCGATCTCCGAAATGTAGAAAAACCTTCCCCGAAGGGGAAAAACGTGAATAGCCGTGGGTGGTAACCCACGGGTACAAATGATTAACCATCGACCCTGAAGGGGTCGTACGAGGGTTAGACGATGTCGACGTTTACACAGATATACTATCACATTGTGTTTTCGACGAAGAACCGGAAACCAGTCCTTCTTGCGGCGCAGCGAGAACCCCTGTTCCGGTACATCTGGGGGATTATCAAGAACAACAAGGGGCACGTGTACCGCATTAACGGCGTCGAAGACCATCTGCACATCTTCACCAGCCTGCACCCGACCGTGTGTTTGGCCGATTTGGTGAAGACCATCAAGGTCAGCACGGGCCAATGGATGAAGGGCGAGGGACTATGCCCGGATTTTTCGCATTGGCAGGAGGGATACGGTGCGTTCACGCATTCGAACGCGGAAAAAGATGCGTTGATCCCATATGTCCGCAGGCAAGAGGAACATCACAAGAAGACGACGTTTCAGGACGAATTGCGGAAATTGTTGGTCGATGCGGGCGTGGAATATGATGAGCAGTATCTTGTATGAACGATGATATGGACATAGTACGACCCCTTCAGGGTCGATGGATATCGGTTTTGTATCCGTGGGTTGCCACCCACGGCTATTCACGTTCTTCCCCTTCGGGGAAAGTGAGTCGCAACGATAACTTCCCCTTCGGGCAGATCGTGTCGAAACGCTAACTTCCCGTGAAAGTGAAGATCTGATGAAGTACGCTAAATCCAGATGAGCGGAAAATGAGAGGCTGAACATGGCGGAACGGCTATACGTGATCGATGGGACGGCGTTTGCGTTCCGGTCTTTCTTCGCTATTCGCGGCGGCCTGAGCGATTCGCAGGGTCGGCCGACAAACGCGGTGTATGGCTTCGCGCGCGTCCTGCTCAAGATCCTGCGCGAGGAGAAGCCGAACCGGCTCATCGTCACGTTCGACGCTGGCGGCCCGACGTTCCGCGATGCGATGTACGACAAGTACAAGGCGCAGCGCGAGGAAACGCCGCCGGACCTCGTTGCGCAGTTTCCGATGATGGTCAAACTCGTCGCGGCGTTCGGGATTCCGATGTTGAGCGTCCAAGGCGTCGAAGCCGACGACGTGATCGGCACGCTGGCGCGACAGGCCGAGGCCGAGGGTTTGGACACGGTGGTCGTGACGGGCGACAAAGACCTGCTGCAAGTGGTGACGGATCGCGTGTCGGTGTACGACCCGAATAAGGGCGACGCGGGCATGCGCTACACGGCATCGGAGGTACGCGAGCGTTTCGGGGTCGGACCGGACCACGTGATCGACGTGTTGGGTTTGATGGGCGACGCGTCGGATAACGTGCCGGGCGTACACGGGATCGGCGAGAAGACCGCGCGCAAGCTGCTCGAGACCTACGGCTCGCTCGATGGGGTTTACGCGCATCTGGATGAACTTAAGGGCAAGATGCGCGAGAATCTCGAACAGGACCGCGAGGTCGCGTTCCTCAGCCGCGAACTGGCGACGATCAAGACGGACGTGCCGCTCGATTTCGATCTCGCATCGAGCACGTGCAGGCCGCTCGACCACGCGCGGCTGTCCGAGGTGTTCGCGGAACTGCAGTTTCAATCCCTGCTCGAAGAATTTCTGCCGGACGCGGGGCAAGGCGAGTCGTTGCGTTACACGCTGGTCCTGGACGAGAAGCAACTGGCGGAGGCTATCGCGGAGATGCGGGCTTCGGGCGAGTTCGCGCTCGACACCGAGACGACCTCGACGGACCCGATGCAAGCGGACCTCGTGGGCGTGTCGATGAGCGCATGCGAACGGACCGGCTACTACGTGCCTATCGCCCACGCGCCCGAAGCGATGCAGCGCAAGGTGCATCCCGACGATTTGTTCGGAGAATCGCTCTCGTGCGTGCCGAGGGACAAGGCGCTCGAAATGCTGCGCCCGCTCCTCGAGGACCCGGCGATCGGCAAGACGGGCCACAACATCAAATACGACATCGTGGTGCTTGCGCGCGCGGGGCTCGAGGTCCGCGGCGTCACGATGGATACCATGGTGGCGTCCTACTTGACTGACCCCTCGCGTTTGAGGCATAATCTAACCGAAGTAAGCCTCCTGTACCTTAAGAGGAAAACGATTCCCATTGTCGATTTGATCGGTAAGGGAATGAAAGCCATCACGTTCGACCAAGTCCCCGTAGATCGCGCATGCGAATATTCGTGCGAAGACGCGGACATGACGTGGCGACTGACGGGGGTATTCAGGCCGCTGCTCCGGGAACGTGAACTGGAGTCGCTGTTTCAGGAGGTGGAAGTTCCTCTGATTCGCGTGCTGACACGCATGGAGATGGCGGGCGTCGCGATAGACCCCGCCGTGTTCGCGCGGTTGCATGTCGAACTGACGGGCCGCCTGAAGGCCCTCGAGGAAACGATATTTGAATTAGCCGGCACGCCGTTTCAGATCAATTCGCCCAAGCAACTTCAAGCGATCTTGTTCGATACGCTCGGCCTCGAACCCAAACGAAAAACAAAGACCGGGTACTCGACGGATGTCGATGTGCTCGAGGAACTCGTAAGCGAGCATCCGCTGCCCGCGAAGATCCTCGAATACCGGTCGTTGGACAAATTACTGGGAACATATGTCGATGCGCTGCCAAAACTCGTCAACCCGTCAACGGGCCGGATCCACACGTCCTTCAATCAGGCGGTGGCGGCCACGGGACGGCTCTCGAGCAGCGACCCCAATTTGCAGAATATCCCGACCCGGACGGATCTCGGACGTGAAATCAGAGAAGGGTTTATCGCAAGCCCAAGCGGCATGCGCCTGATTTCGGCGGACTACTCGCAGATCGAATTGCGAATCCTTGCGCACTTGTCGGGCGACGAAGCGCTCCGCGAAGCCTTCGCGCACGACGCGGATATCCACCGCGATACGGCGGCACGGATCTTCGGAGTCGCGCCGGAAGCGGTGACGCCGGACATGCGTCGGCAGGCGAAGGCGGTAAATTTCGGCGTGGTATACGGCATCAGCGCGTTCGGACTGGCGCGGAACGTCGGCATCTCGAACAGCGAGGCCGCGCGGTTCATCGAGCAGTACTTCGGACAGTATCCGGGGGTGCGCGTGTGGCTCGATGAAACACTCGAACGCGCCCGGCGCGACGGTTATACGACGACGATGTTGAAACGGCGGCGCTACGTGCCCGACTTGAAGAGTTCGGATGTGGCGACGCGAAAAGGCGCCGAACGCGCGACCATCAACACGCCGGTGCAAGGCAGCGCGGCGGACGTAATCAAGCTCGCGATGGTCCGGCTGGACGCGGCGCTCGAGAACACGCGGGCGCGAATGTTGTTGCAAGTACATGACGAACTGCTGGTCGAGTGTCCGGCAGAGGATGTGGACGCGGTGGCGGACGTGATGCGCCGCATTATGGAGAGCGCCATCGCACTGGACGTCCCCTTGAAGGTGGACGTAGGAATCGGAAAGAACTGGGCCGATGCCCACTGATAACAATAATAGTGGACCGGCGAGATCGCCAAGGAGACGGCAATACCCCATGAATACCGGAGACAATCGCAACCAAGGCAAGCCACACAGCAAGAGAAAAACTCAGAGCGGGCGCCCGCAAGGCAAACCGCCGATACGGGGCCGCCGCCCGATGGGCATGCCGCAGCCCTCCCGGCCGCCGCTCGACATCAGCGACGCCGAAATCGACGAGATGATGCAGACGACCGGGCCGGAAGTCGCCATCGGCGATCTCAAGGCCATGTCCATGCCCGATCTGGTCGATCTCGCGCGCCAACTCAACGTCGAAGACTTCAGCGGACTCAAAAAGCAGGACCTGATCTTCAAGGTGCTCCAAGCAAGCATTCTCAAGACCGGTTCGCTTTACGGCGAAGGCACGCTCGAAATCCTGCCTGACGGATTCGGATTCCTGCGCTCGGCGGACTACTCGTACCTGCCCGGTCCGGACGATATCTACGTTTCGCCGTCCCAAATACGCAAGTTCGCCCTACGCACCGGCGACACGATCCAGGGGCACGTCCGCCCACCGAAGGAAGGCGAACGTTACTTCGCACTGCTCAAGGTCGAAGCCGTCAACCAGGAAACACCCGAAGTCGCCCGACAGCGCATCATCTTCGACAGCCTCACCCCGCTGCATCCGGACGAACGCTTCTACCTCGAAACAACCCAGGATGAAGTCGCCATGCGCATCATGGACCTGATCTGCCCCATCGGAAAGGGCCAGCGCGGACTCATCGTCGCCGCGCCATTCACCGGAAAGACGGTTCTCCTGCAAAAAATGGCCAACAGCATCAGCACCAACCATCCCGAAGTGACCGTGATCGTACTGCTCATCGACGAACGGCCCGAAGAAGTTACCGACATGTCGCGCTCCGTCAAGGGCGAAGTCATCGCGTCGACCTTCGACGAACCGCCCGAACGCCACGTACAGGTCGCCGAGATGGTGCTCGAAAAAGCCAAACGCCTCGTCGAACACAAACGCGACGTCGTCATCCTCCTCGACTCGATTACCCGCCTCGCCCGCGCCTACAACGTCATCGTACCGGCCAGCGGCAAAGTCCTGTCCGGCGGCGTCGACGCCAACGCACTCCAACGGCCCAAGCGATTCTTCGGCGCCGCGCGCAACATCGAAGAGGGCGGAAGCCTTACCATCATCGCCACGGCGCTCGTCGAAACCGGCAGCCGCATGGACGACGTCATCTTCGAGGAATTCAAGGGCACCGGCAACATGGAGATCCACCTCGACCGCCGCCTCATGGAAAAACGCATCTTCCCCGCAATGGACGTAGTCAAATCCCGCACCCGCAAAGAAGAGTTGCTCGTCGGCGCGGAAGAACTCCAGCGCATATGGCTGCTCCTGCGCGTCCTAAGCCCGCTCGAAACCGCCGAAGCCACCGAACTCCTCGTCGGCAAACTCAAGAAAACAAAGACCAATAAGGACTTCATGGCCTTGATGCAGAAAATGTAGGGCCGAGACTAAGCCATAGGGTTACAAGTCATTTTATATACCTATAAATATAGGTTTTATAGTACTTATGACTTAACCATCTAAGCCGTCTCGTGAGACTCTTTTGCCTACTCGAATTGGTGGAAAACATTTGCCCATTGATGGAGCCTTGCTCAACAAAAGCCGGATAAGCCCAATACATTCGCACAACGTTATCGGCGATCAAGGTGTTATGCCACCAATCGACCACTTGTCGGCACTTCTTCGTTCTAAGGTTATCGAGGGCATTTTTCGCGCCTTGCAGATCGATTAAATAGGCGCCGGCACATCTCCCGTGCGTTGCTTCGTAAAGGAATTTGCCCTTTTTCGTTTCGCGGTAATCTGGAAATTTCAATGCGGTATTTTCCAGTGAAATGATGAATCCAGGCGGAAGACTGTTGGCTTCTATCGCAACATTTTCAATTTGCGGTATGAAATCCCCAAAAAAAACCGGATCGTCTTCAAAAATCAGCGCGTATTTATTCCCATTCTTCACGATGCGCTCGTAACACAAAATGTGGTTCAGCGTACATGAAAGAACGCCTGGTGAAAGAATGGAGTTTATTTCCGGGCAAAAATAGGCATTTAATAATGTGTCGCTAAAAAAACATGGAGACCCATCCGTGACAAACTCATATTCCAGCTTCATCTCGCCGAATATTCTATTGATTCTTTGTTCGTGTAGCTCGTAGCCTTTTAGAGCGTGAACAATATAGATACCTTCGATTCCAAGTCTTCTTATCATCTTACATTATCCCAAGATCGAGTGAGGTGAACAAATATAGAAAACACGGACGTTTAGAAGCAAATGACGGCGCCCAGATTGGCGTCACACGATTGCCCATGGGGCGTGTCGGGTGTCACGGACCCTCGTCGAGGGGCACGAAGCTGTAAGAAATATCCTCGTCTTCGACATCGACGATTACATAACCCGGAGTCTCGTTATGTTGTAGAGTCGTCAGGCGGGGACTGATGGGGTGTCCGTCCCACGTGTATTCGGGCGCGCCGGCGGTGCCGGCAACGACTTGGTGGAGCGTGTGGCCAAACCAGTCGTGGGCCGTGCTGTCGTCGAAAAAGTGATCGTGTCCGCAGAAGTAATAGCGCCCGCCCGCCAGGCCGAGCACGTTCCAAAAAGCCTCGCGCGCGAAAAAGCGCAGGGCGAGCGAATCGGGATGAAGTACTGGAAACGCGGGGATATGCCCGAACGCGAACACGAGAGGCCGGTCGTTGCGCCAGAGGCCGCGCGCGAGCCATGACACGTTTACGCGGTACTGCGAGAGGGGCGGCGCGTAACAGTCGAGCGCGAAGAAGCGCGCATTCTCGTACGCGAACGTGTACGTGCGGTTGCGCTCGCAGGCCGGGCCGTTTCCGGGCAGCGCGAACGCGCCCGAAAACACGGCGTCCCACGCGGCGTCGGACAGATCGTGATTCCCACGCACGGGATATACGCGAATGCCGGCGTCGAGCAACGGTTCCATGAAAATGTTGCGCCATGTCCGCATTTGCGCCGTTACCGTCTCGTCGTCGCCGCTGCCGTCGACGAGGTCGCCGGTGAACAAGACCAATTGGATTGACGCATTGGACAGCGCCTTGGCCAACTGCACGAGAACGACCCGGTTGACGCCATGATCGCTCCCGCGACTGTCGCCCGTCACTGCAAAGCGCCACGCGCCTGCGTGAAACGATAGCAGCAGGAAAAACACGGCCATACCCAGTCGATAACGTGACATCATGGCTCCCTCCATGCACGGCGCGCGGGTTCGAGGAAGGTTTCGACGAACGGCGTCGCGGGTGCGCGAAGCAATTCCTCCGGCGTGCCGATTTGATGACACGCGCCGTCTTTCAACACAGCCACGCGGTCTGCAAGCGCGAGGGCTTCTTCCTGATCATGCGTCACGTAAAGCGCCGTAATCCCCAAGCGGCGCTGAAGCTCCTCGAGTTGGACGCGCGTGGTCCTGCGCAGTTCCGCGTCGAGATTGCTGAGCGGTTCGTCAAGCAGCAATATCGAGGGCCGGATCACGATCGCCCGCGCCAGCGCGACACGCTGTTGCTGTCCACCGCTCAGGTCGGTAACAGGCCGCTTATCGAGTCCTTCGAGTTGGACGAGTTCGAGCGCCTCGCGCACGCGGTCCGCGATTTCGGACTTCGGCGTCTTGTGCGCACGCAGGCCAAACGCGACGTTTTCGAACACGTTCATGTGCGGGAACAGCGCGTAATGCTGGAAGACCATCGCCGCGCTGCGCTGTTCCGGCGGGACGCCGGCCATGTCGCGCCCGTCGAAATGGATCGCGCCTTCGTCGGGCGACTCGATCCCCGCGACGAGGCGCAACGTAGTCGTCTTGCCGCAACCGCTCGGCCCGAGGAGCGCGAAGCATTCGCCTTCGCGGATCTCGCACGAAAACCCGCGTATTCCGCCGCCTTCGGCATACAGACGCGTCACGTTGTCGCAGCGGACGTTGCTCATTTCGTGGCGTAGACCTCCCGTTCCCATCGGTCGCACCACGTCTGCTCCTTCTGCGCGAAGGCCGCCCAGTCGATGGACATGGCATCGAGCGGCTCGCGCATCCATGCCGGCAACGCATTCGGATCGACATCGGCACGGACCGGCATTTTCGCGTAGGCGTGCGCCTGATGGATCAGCGCGCCCGTCGTCGTAACGAATTCGTAGAACTGCCGCGCGCGTTCCGGGTGCGGCGCATTCTTGACGATCCCGATGCCTTCGGTCAAGACAGGCGTACCGGGCGGCACGACGCCGTCGAACGGAAACCCGTTGCGCTCGCGCTGGAGGATGATATCCGGTAATACCCACACGCTCACGACCTCCGGATTGCGCTTCAGATGGTCGAACAGAAACTGCGGGCTTTCGGGATATGATTCGGTCGCATCGTGCAGACGCTCGAGCCACGCAAATCCCGCGTCTTCGCTCGATGCACGCGAGATCATCGCGCCGAGAAAAATCCGCATCGAACCGGACGCCGACGGTTTGCGCAACGCAATCTTCCCGCGCCACGTCGGCGACACGAGATCGTCCCAGGTTTTCGGCGCGGTGTCTTTCGTATAGCGCGTGTTGTTGAACAAGACGGCCAGCGGCGTCCGAAAAGTCCCATACCAACGATCCCGCGCGTCCTTGTATACCGCATCGACCGCGCCGGCCCACGACGGTCTGTACATATCGAGCAGCCCCACATCTGCGGCCTTCACGAACATCGTCGACGGCCCGCCCCACCACACGTCGCCCGCTGGACGATTTCGCTCGGCACTCACGCGGTTGAATACCTCCTGCGAACCCATATCGAGCCACTGCAAGTCGACGCCCGGATACGCGGCTTCAAAAAGCGCCTCATAATCCTTCAGCATCTCGGGGCCGTGCGGACTGTAAACCACCAGCACGTCGCGCGCCGAACAACCCATCAGACAACCGGTAATCGCAATGCACACCGCTAGACACAGGAGGAACGCCAGGCGGTGAACGCCGGTAAGATCAGGAACCTTAAATCTCATATTCGGGATCTCCATTCCGCGCATCGCTCTGTCTCCCGCAATCAGTCAAGCCATTCTACCAGAGAAGAATGCGAGCCTTAAGCGATGGGTGCAGCTCTCCTATTACCGATGCAAGCGGCACGCTTCGAGAACGGCCCGATTTGGAGTGCGGCGGCTGCGACGCCGCTTTGGCTCCGTTTTCGCATCGGCGTATCATCCATCAAAA
>CAIYET010000870.1 GCA_903925285.1 Candidatus Hydrogenedentota bacterium
GCAATTACCATATGGTAAACGAACCCGCCCCCCTGCCTCTACCCCTACTTGTCTCGAGGGGCAGCTCAACCGCCTAGATATAGCACAAAAGGTTAATGCTTCGTGTCTTCATCGTCCGGGCATTGTATCAGCAAAGCCATGGCATGGATGAGGTTTTTGCGGCAGGTCTCGGCATGACCCGTGATAATACCCATCGACTCGTCCAGCTTCGTGTCGGTCAAGGTGCCGGCGGCCAGAGAGGCCCGAACGCCCGATACACTTTCTAATCTACCGCACATTTCCGAAAGTTGCAAGGCGGCTTTGGCGGTTTCGAAAAAGGTGTCACGCACGACCTTGCGATCGTACGAGTCCATGAGGACCAGGAGGGCAGATGTGCGGAGTGTGTTGCCCTCGGCAGCTGATGGGGTAGTCCCCAACATGGAGCAGACGAGGTCCTCGTTAAGAAGCGGCGATGTCATGGGTGGCACTCTGGACGGCCGCGTGAACTTTGTCAAGTGCGACGTCGCGGTCGACCTTCTCCATGTAGTAGCCGTGGCCCCATAATGTCTTAATAACCTCGTGGCCTGGCGGCCAGAACGGGCGCAGCTTCTTGCGCAGATTACAAATTATCACATCGACCATCTTCGGGTCCACCGACTCAGGGTTGTCCGGCTGATTTCTACGTATCGCACGTTGTGATTCAATCACATTGTGCAGCGTATCCTTGTCGACCTCTTCTCGCTTGAGCAGGACCACAAGGAAATTCGCCTGGAGCCCGGTGACGTCGAACGCGCGCCGGCAGGTGATCAGCAGGTCCTTCTCCTGCTCCTTGGACAGCTGTGACGGCAGGTGGTCGGCGCGGCGGGCAGTGGGCGGCCAGTCGGCGCGAGGCATCTCGGTAACGACGCCACAGTTTATGGCATCCTGAATTACGTTACGAATGGACCCAGACTCGGCGTCCAAGCCGCGGGCAATAACTGCAACCGGAATACCCTCGTTAGCAAGGCGGGCGATTGACGCTAGAATATCGAATGCTTTATGGTCGCTCATAATTAATCTTTGTTATAAAAAGGTTAAGAAAAGGTAAACAGACCCGGGGAACCAGTACCCCCATTTGAGCCGCCGGTTTTAAATCGGCGCCCCTACCGGCTCAACCCGGGCCCGCCATAATTCAAGCACGAGATAGTTAAGATTGGTTGAGCGTAAACTTCATGGTCGCCGGCAATACACTGATCGTTACCGTCTCCGCGGGCGGGTTAGGGCCACCTGAATTCACCGATCCAACTTGTACCTGCCCAGTGGCGCCCGGCGTAAACACGCCGTGTGAGCTCACCTTAAAGGTCTTCGCACCGCGCCAGGAGCTCACCCGCAAATTCCAGCTGCAAGCCGCGGTCCCGGGCGGCGGCGACGGGCTGGTCATCCAAGGGAATACCCCCATGGCCGCCGACCCATGAACGACTGGGCGAGATGGCGGCCAACCAACACCCGAAGGATAAGGCGGCGGCCCAACGCTCCCATCGTTTGACGAAATATAGTCGGCCCAGGCCTGGGCTTCGCCCTGAGTGGTAAACCCGTTTGGATAAGCCGTAGGTATCCCAGGATAACCCCCTAATATCCCGACGTAGCCGTACATACAACAAATTTGGTCCAATCTAGTGCCGTAATCTGCCACTGCAAAGGGGCTTGCCGCGGCAACGCGATCGGTAATATAATAGGTCAGGGTAGACGGGTTCTCAGTGATATCCAGGAACGACTGCGTGTTGAAATCTTCTGTCGGGTTTATCGTGGCGGCTTCCACAAGACTGAAATTCTGTGGATCGTAGTACCAGAACCAGGTCGGTGTAGGACTCGGTGGCGTACTGGATCCATGTGACGACGTCTTGACCGTGACCACAAACGGTCCGGAGGGCCCCGTTGTGCCGGATGGACCCAAGGCAGTGTTGAGGTTGCCTATATCAAAAACCGCTACCGTGGCCGCAGCGCTACTGGTGGTTTGAATATTTAGATATGCGGGGTTCGGGACTTCCCATACAAATGCTCGGTTCTGCAGGTCCTGGCTCATGGGCATGGGTGGCCCAACGGGCCCGGTCAGTCCCACCGGTGGGGTCGCAGGAGGCGTACGGAATGCGGCAATCGGGCCTGGCACCAGAGCGCCGGCAGCGGGGCCCCCGGGCGCCGGCCACGACACCGAAAATGCCTCGCCCTCGTACGAGTAATTCTGCGAGCCACACTGCACCGAGGCTTCAACCACAAGGATATTCAGACCAACTGGCCCGGTTGGCCCGGTTGGACCTTTATGGAAGAAATGGATATCCTTGACCGATGATGTGAAGCCAAACAGATACGGAGCGGTCACGACTTTATCACTTCAAGCCACTCTTCGAACGCTGCCGCCTCGTCATCCGACTTGAAACCTTTTTGGTACCAAATTATGCACTCGCGATCTTTATCGTACATGACTACTGTACAGGCGGTAGGATTGATGAGCCCTTTCTGGATGTCCTTACGAACGTTCCATAGAACCTCATCCACCGTATCAAAATCAACCTCGACGAAGTGGTCCGGTGTCGGCGCCGGTATAGGCCGTTTCACCACCGGGAATGCGATCACAGTTGCAGGTGGGGGTCTATCAAACCTAGCACGGTCGCCAAATGGCCACTTCATGCGATACCTGTGGTTGGGGCCGGCACGTGCTACGTCTTACGGGAGGCGTGCCGGCCCCAGTTCTTCCCGTGACGGCGAGTCAACGTACGCCACGAGAGGTAGACGCCAAATCACTTTGGTACTAATGCCTTAACCAATCGTCAAATCTTCTCTCCAGTCGGCGGGCCATACAATAGCGCCCGTAGCGCCATCTCTTCCTTCGCCGGATACGTATTAAAGTACGCATGCAGTGCGGCGCGCAACTTATTGAGTTCGAGCTGGTGATCTGGTTTAGGTTTACTCATGGAATATCTCTACCCTCTTTTTTGGACGGTGTCAATTCGGATACTCCCAGGTGTTAGGCTCTGTACCGCGCAGATGCCGTACGACCTGGTTGACGTCCTCCCGCACGATGCAGGAGCCACCGCCCGTGTTGATGATCGTACCGGTCGGATAACCTAGTTGTCCGGCACCCTGTACCAGTGTCACTGCTCCGGGGACAATCCAGCAAGCATGACCATCGAGCCTGGTGAACATGACGAGGGCGATCAGTAGGACCATCATGGTTAAATCCCGAACTTGTCGCGGCGGTTGCCAAGAATAACCCGGAACCGCGGCGTGATGACGTCCCACATCAGGTGGATGGCGCGTCCCGTGAACGGTATAGGGAACCGCCAGTGAGCGTACTGAAGTCGCTTGGTCCCGGCGTATAGGAACGGTATGTGCATAGGTGACACGGTATACCCAGGCAGAGAGAAAGTCAAGCGCCGGCCCCGTTTCGGATGTTACTCGTCTGTGGGACAGCCGGCGCTCAGAGCCGACCCATCGTGCGCGCACGAAGACAGGCTCCTGTTCCCGACCTATATCTGAGCCTTGTGGCTCTATTGTCCGGGACATAACCAAAGCGTACCTCAGGTACGGGAAAATGTCAAGAGCCGTCCCCATCTGCACCTGACGCTGCTCGTCTTCGGCACAAGTCGTGGGGCAAGCCGGGGAAGCAGCAGAAACCCGGCGCCGGCGGGAAGAGGTTAGATCTAATTACCTTAACACCGTGTTACCAGAAAGTCAAGAAGGTCTTAAGAGCCGATTTTCTAGGATCGCTGTGTCAGGGACAGTATTATTCTTTGGTGAGGTACCTGGCCTGTCCAGCATGGTGGTAGGGTCGAACCCTCTCAAGGTAAGATGGTTGTCCAATGGTTAATCGGAATCCCGGTCTAGGAGTTTAATCGGTTTCACGGTAACACATTGAATGTTACAGAGCAGTAACACCCCCTGCGACAAATTGTTCGCACCCTGTACCGGTCTGTAACATTGGTCATTCGCCAATCCATTCGCCAATCCATTCGCCAATCCATTCGCCATTCGCCAATCCATTCGCCATTCGCCAATCCATTCGCCAAATCGCGCCCATTCGCCAAAGGCCGGGAGCAACAAGTCTGGCGAATTCTAAGCCTTTGACCGTGTTACCGTAATACCGCGTTAACCATTGATTCGCCAAGGGTGAAACAGGACACCCCCCCTATACGGCCCGGGACATATACATAGTATAATTTTGGTAACTATGTCATTGAATAGACACAACAAATACGTAAGTATGTATATATACTTTTCTTATGAAGGTAATTTATTATTATTAGGCTGGCGAATATGGCGATTCAATAGTTAACGCCTGCGGCGCACCTCTGCCGGTATTACGGTATCGCGCCAATCCGACGATCCGGCACAGGGTCCTTGACGTTCTATTAACCCCATGATATGAATTATACGTTGGTACTTATGCCAGCGTGATAAAGGACAACCGACATGAATATCCCCCAGGAACTAAATCAGAAACTAAAAGACTATTGGGACTCATTGCCGCAAGGCGACGGCAAACAGCTGCTCAAAAACTATGGCCTGTTCGGCGACTTCAAGGAAAAACTGTTAGAACCGTGGATTGAGGCGGAAGTTGCCAAAGTAGTTGTATATGAGGGCCCGACGCCTATACCGCGAGATATTCGGGAGGCGGCGGACCGGCTCTATGCCAAGGTATTCAAGGAACACTCAGACGATATAGAAGCCGAGATAGCCGCTACCATCGCCATGAAGCGACTATTTAACGCTCGTATGGCCTCTACGCAGGCAAAAGAAGCAAGGGCAGAAAGCGCCGCCGCCTTTCGCGCTCATGCTATGACCATAGCGGCACCCGCGGCGAAAGATAAGGTTGCCGACGCCGCGCGCCTAAAAGTAATCGAAGAACGGCGCCTCAAAGGCATTTCGCAAACCGACCTAGCCTTAGGGATAGGTGTCACGGTAGGAATGGTTTCGCATTGGGAGACCGGTCACCGCGCGATCCCAATAGAGCGGATAGAGCAAATCGCCGCGCTATTCCAAAAGCCTGTGGCTTATTTTACCGGTACCACGGTGTAACCTAATCGGGGACAATAATGTCCCTGATTACAACCTTATTGTTTAGCGCCTTTTAACCCTCCCAACGTTTAATCCTGGACACATAAACCCGGCAAGAGTAGAGAAAAGCCACGGCCGGGCAATCCCTGCCCGCCAATAGGAGCACAAAATGACCGCGTTAGACCTTGCCACTGATCAGGACCGCGTTATTCGTGATCTCATATGGTTTGTCCTTCGCGTTTGAATTGGCGACGGTGCGCCCTACATGGGCGCACTATCGGCAATCATGCCACCGACTAGGAGACTAAAATGGCACATGAACTCTCGGCCGTTTCCACTGGCAGTGGAGC
>CAIYET010000871.1 GCA_903925285.1 Candidatus Hydrogenedentota bacterium
CAAGTCCTTACCCGCCAATAAGTACGAATATTCGGGAGGAACATCGGAGACCTCACTCAGGAATGGGTGAATCTCGTCACCGAGTTGCGTAAACTCAAGATGACTCAGACGGACAAAGAATGGAGCGAGAAGACGATACTCTCATGTTACACTGAATGGGCGCAAGTATATCGTGGATAGTTGCCTCCGCCCAAGCTGAAGGATGTGGCGTGTGTGCGGAATGCGTTCAAACAGCACCTGGTAAGGAATCTTGGATGCGCGAAGAGATAGCCTGGTTGAGAAACCTGAAACCCGGCGCAGTGGCGGCTGGACGCGAGGCCGACGTCATTCCCAACGGGTCCTTTGCGGAAGGCACGGGCGATCTGCCGCTCGATTGGGAACTGATTGTTGGTGAGGTCGGAGCTTCAACGCAATGGTTGGCATCGGGTGGCGCAGACGGCAAGCCGTGCCTGCGTATATCGCCCCGGGGCGGCGGCGCGGCATGGCGGAGCGCGGCTATTACGGTCACGGGGGGCGCCGAATACCTGTTCCGTTGCGCCATGAAACGTGATGGCCATCGGCATTGGCCACATGCATGCGAGGCAAGCGGCGTCTACCTCGCGTTTCACGATGCCGCCGGGACGCTGTGCGAATCGCCGTCGACCTTCGTGAAGGTGCGTTGCCGGAAGACGGACGGCTGGGTGGAAGGATGGCGGGACCTGCGTGCGCCCGATACCGCAGTCACGCTGACGATCGTCTTTCGCATCGAACGCGGTATACCTTCTTTCGACGATCCCTATGGATTTCGCCGGTTCTGGCACGGTGAGATCGACACCGGCGACTGGTGGATCGGCGACGTTCGACTGGAGCGTTTGCCATTGCGAGTCGCCCCTGTGAAAGGATGTCTCGCGATACGCATTCCGCCGGGCGGCGCCCGCATACAGGTGACGAACGACCGTGGTGAGCATTTCCATCCGCCAGGCGCCGCCACATACCAGTGGGGCGGAGGCTGCTTTCATGTCTTGCGCGACGAGGTCCAACTCGCACTCGAGCCGGGCGCGTATGTGATCGAGGCCATGCAAGGATTTCAGCGCAAGTTGTTCAAGCGCTCCGTCAGCCTTGCCGAAGGCGCAAAGACGTCCGTGGAAATCGAACTACCGCGGGTCATCGATCTTCCCGCGCAGGGATGGTATGACGGCGACCACCACAACCACCTCAGCTTTCACGGGGAAACGCGCCACCCGCTGATGTCGATTGACGACGTCTGCCGGATGGCGCGCGGCGAAGGGCTTAATTACCTGTCGTTCTGCGGCGAGCTTGTGGATCAGCATGCGTATGCCGATTGGCGTGACGCGGGCCGCGCCCCGGCGGATCGCCCGGACGGCGCCATCGAGATGGCGGATTTTCTGTGCTCCGTCTCGCACGAGGTCACGCAGGACTTGCTTGGACACATCTGCCTCGTCAACGCGCCGGGGCATGTTCAGCCCGGCCACCCGTGGTGGATTGCGCCCACGAACGCGGCGATCATCGAACAGGTCCGCAAGGGCGACCGCTGCCGCACGCATGGCGCGGTGGTCATGGCGCACCCGTACGATTCGCTGACGTCCGAGAACCTGTTCGAGGTCTTGGCGGATCCCGCGCAGACGTGCCTGCATCGCGAGTTGCCGGTGGATGTGGCGCTGGGCTTGGCGGACACGATGGATTTCCTGGCGGTCGAGGCCCCCGCGGACTTGGCTCTGCGGTTCCGCGACTATTTCCGGCTATTGAATCTTGGACTGCGTATCGGCGTGAGCGGCGCATCCGATGTCTATGCGGATCAAGGCACGGAGATCATTGGGTCGTTGCGCACCCTGGCGCACGCCGAAGCGTTTACGTTGAACGCCATAGTCGATGCCTATCGAGCGCAACGAACCGTCGCCACGAACGGCCCTGTCTTGATGTTTTCCGTCAATGGCGCCGACGTTGGCGGCATCGTGCCGGGACCTGTGGCGCGCGTGTCGGCAAAGGCCTTCAGCCTGTGGGGCCTTACGAAGCTGGAAGTGATTGCGGGCGGCGAAGTGGTGGCTGAAGCGGCGCCGGATGCCGGAGGGTGGGCAGTCGTGGAACAAGAGGTGGTTTGCGATAGTTCTCAATGGATGATAGCCCGCGCCTATGGTCCGGGGCATGCGAACTTGAATATGCAATGTGTGCATGGTTCACAGCAGGCGCTGCAAGGCCAATGGGCCGTAACGAGTCCGATTTATGTGGAAGTGCCCGGAAGGCCATTGATCTCGAAACGCGAGGATGTCGAATACTTCATCCGCTGGATCGATGCGTCGTGCCAGGCCATTCGCGCGCGCCGGGACTTCCTGGAAAGACAAGGCCCGTTTGGCCCGGTGATGTCCGAAACGCACGTAGCCGCTGCGCTGAAGCTGTTTGCACGCGGACGCGCATTCTACGAGCAGTTGGGGGCGCAAGGCTTCCGCGCCTCGTAGCGCCACTTGCTAGAGACGCGAAGACCTTGCGTCTCACGCGGTCTCTTTGTGAAGAGGCCGCTGTCGTATGTTCCGAATTGAGGTTGCACTCAGATTTGGCGGACGCCAGCGTCAAGGTCAGCCAGGGCGGGCCGTTCTTTTCTTGTGTAAGCTCGCACTGCTTCGGATAGAATGCCCGAGGACTTAACAGAGGGATACGCAACTATGGCAAAGAACGTGCTGGCATGCGCGGGGATTCTGATCTGTATCATGGCGTTCGGTGAAGCAACCACCGTTGTAACACCCACGGATAATGGAAAACCGCTCGTAAACCCGCAGATGGGATGGAAGCTCAACTTCTATTCGAACATCCTCGCGAATTATGGCTCGAAGCTGGAGCCGTCCGATACGCTGGACGATTTCCCGGGCCTGGCCTGCATTTATCTGCGGCTGCCGTGGTCCTACATCGAGCCCGAGGAAGGAAAGTTCGATTGGAGCGTGGTGGACGCGCCCGCCCAACGCTGGATCGACAAAGGCCTGCAGGTGGCCTTTCGCTTCAGCGTCTCCGAATCCTGGATGCGTTACGCAACGCCCAAATGGGTGGTCGACGCCGGCGCCAAAGGATACAACTTTACCGTGGGCAAAGGCGTGGATGGTGCGGGGCCGTTTTGGGAGCCCGATTATGCCGACCCGATCTTCCTGGAGAAACACGAGCATTTCGTCGCTGCGGCCGCAACGCGCTACGACGGCAATCCCAACGTAGCGTTTGTCGACGTGGGATCCTTCGGCGTGTGGGGCGAAGGCCATACGTTTGCCAGCACGAGATTGAAATACTCGGCCGATGTGGTGAAAAAGCACATCGATCTGTACACAAAACATTTTACGAAAACGTTATTGGCCGCCAACGACGATTTCAGCTTCCAGGGAGACGAGACCATCCAGTACGCCTTGGAGAAAGGCCTGACCCTGCGCGACGACAGCATCCTGGTTCAGCCGCCGCCCAACTCGTATTTTCACGCGGCGATGGCCCAGCAGTTCTGGCCAAAGGTACCGGTGATTCTCGAACACGAGCACTATCAGGGCTCGGTCGATCGCGGGGCGTGGAACCGCGATATCTTCCTTCGCGCCATCGAGGAGTACCATGCCAGCTACATGTGCATTCACTGGTTTCCGCGCGAGTTCCTCGAGAAGGAGCGCGAGTTGATCGACAAGGTCAACAAGCGCCTGGGGTACCGTCTCCAGTTGCGCGAAGCGACATGGCCGGTACGCGCCAAGTTGCCGGAAGGAATCCGGTTCGAATCCAAATGGGCCAATGCGGGCGTCGCCCCGTGTTATCCCGGTGGGTTCGTTACCTTCACGTTGAAAGACGCCAAGGGCGGCATCGTAGCGGTGTTTGTGAACGAATCTTTCGATGTCCGCGGTCTCGCCGCGGCGCCGCCCGGCAAAGCGGCCGTGCAATCCACGGCATCTTTCAACCAATTTGCTCCAAACATCCCCGTCGGGAAGCTCAACGTCTTCGTGTCCGTGGGGCAAAGAGACGGCACGCCCAGAATTGCCTTGCCCCTTGACAACGAGGACGGACATCACAGGTATTTACTCGGGGAAATGGAATTGCTGCCTTAACGCGTTCCCACATCCAAGAAGAGGGAGTTGCTTGATGATTCGCCGCGGACGTTTCGTTTGCCATGCACTGATGTTCATAGCCGTATCGCACGTGGCCTCGGCCGGATGGCTTGATGAGCGATTTGCTCACAAGGGGGACGCTTTACCCTTCTCGTTTACCTGCGGCGGGAAAACCTATGCGGGCGTGGTTCCCGCGAACTGGAAAGCCGAACGTCTCTCCAGTGAACTTGATTCCCAGCGGCTTCAAGAAACCATCATATGGAGCGATCCGGAAACGGGCCTTGAGGTCCGGTGCGAGGCGGTTGACCTGCTCAACACAGGGTTCACGATCACGCTCGCGCAAAAGCCAGCCGCGGCAATCTTCACATACGAGATCGACAAACAGAAGGAAAGATGACATGTGCAGCTTGCCCTTCTGTCCTTGGTGTTGCATGAAGTGCTGTGCGCGGGAGAAGGCATGAAGCACTTGGCTTTTCTGACCGCGGCCGCCCTCTCGTTCCTGTTGCCGCCCCTTGCTCAAGCGGATGCCGGCGATGCACCGGCGCAGGTCATGCCGCCAGCCGCCAAGTCGGAGGCGCAAGGCCGCCGCGCCTCCTGCTCGGTGGCACTCGATCTGAATCGGGGAATATCCATTGATCGCCAGTTCCGCTCGATCCCGCCCGAATCCATTATGAGAATCACCCGTGAAGACATCCAACTGATCAAAGCCATGGGATTCGAGTTTGTGAAAGTCCTCGTAAACCCCGAGCCACTGATGTCGGACGGTCGGCTGGACACGGGGAAGCAGTGGTACCTGGAGCAAATAGTTGACCTCGTAACACATGAGGGACTGCCTGTTGTCGTGTGTATTCACCCCGAATGGGAGTTCAAGAAAACCATCCTCAGTAATGCGGACGAATTTGCCAGGTTTCTCGGGTTTCTTGAGGACACGGCGCGGTTCCTTGCCAAGGGCTGGGAACCGAAACAGCTAGCCCTTCAGTTGATGACGGAACCTGGCGCCAACAGCATGGAATGGAACGATCTTCAGCCTCGAATGTGGCAGGCCGCACGGCGTGCCATGCCGGAGCATACCTTGATTCTTGCGGGAGACCAGGTAGGCAAGATTGAGGGCCTCGTGACGACCAAGCCGGTAAACGACGCGAACGTCATGTATAGCTTTACGTTCTACGATCCCTTCGTGCTGACGCTTCAGGGCGGGGAATGGCTGTCGCCAAAATCATGGTCCTGCCTGGGCTCCGTTCCATATCCGTCGAGCCCCGAGATTATTGCAGCCCAAATGCCGGGCATTCTCGACAAGATTCCTGCAACTCCCCCCGAGTGGCGAGCGGCCGTCGAAGGGATGCTCGTCGACTATGGCAACGCCCGTTGGAATAGGGAGAAGATCGCCGCCTGTGTCAAGAAACTCGTGGATTGGAACAAATCCTACGGCGGAGGTCTCAAGATATGGTGTGCGGAATTTGGGTGCTATCAGCGCACGATTGATCCCGAGCACAGGTACCGGTACATCAAGGACGTTCGCGAAACGTTCGAAAGAAACGGGATCGGATGGGCCTATTGGTCGTACAATGAGACGTTAACCGTCATGACGCCCGCGCGGCAGCCATTCGGGCCAGCCAAGAACCAGACACCGGACGAAAGGATGCTGGATATACTGCTCGGACGTAAAGGAAGTTGACCTGATGCGCCAGGCTTGACGGCTTTACTCTCTTTGCCCCAGCAGTGGCTGTGGTTCCCGAGAACTCGTCCTTATTGGTGGCCTAGGACTTACGCGATTGGTTTAGTTCGTTGAACTGGCAGAAATCGGAACGCTTCTCATTCCGAATACTCTACGGCGAGTACAGAACCCCGTTTGGGTGGGCAGGCACGGCACATTGGGAGAAGAGATTATGCAGATTGCTTATTCGGCACTTGTGTTGTTTTGTGCGATTGGAACGCCGGGAGTGGCCGCGAAGGCGATCACGCCTGCGGAGATGACTTCCTGGCGAATCGTATGCGACCCGTCCGCGACGGAGTCCGAACGGTACGCCGCCACCGAATTCCAGCGCCTCTTCAAGGGGATGACGGGGAGCGAGTTGCCCATTGTGGCGGAGGCGCTGGACGGGGCTGGGGCTGTGTTCATTGGCCCGGACGCGGTGGCGTGTTCCGGCAAACGATCCCATTGGGGGAAACTGGGCGAGGAGGCTTTGCGAATCCGTGTCGGCAAGAAAGCGGTGCGTATTGACGGGGGGCGTCCGCGCGGCACGCTCTACGGGGTCTACGAGTTCTTCGAGGAACTGTGCGGCGTGCGCTACCTTACGTTCGACCACACCTATTTTCCCGACAAGGCGATGGAGACAAGAATTCGCTTTGGTACGCACCGCTACAACCCCGCCTTTGCGTTTCGCTGGTCCTACTACGGCGAGACCTCGAAGGATCCGGCATTCGCGGCGCGTCTCCACACCAACACCGTGAGCGACGATCCGAACCTCGGCGGAAAGACCGGATACCGCCTGGTGAGTCACAATGTCGCCTACCTTGTGCCGCCGGCAAAGTACGGCAAGGAGCACCCCGAGTACTACGCGCTTGTGGACGGCCAGCGGAAACTGGCGATGGAGGGCGGAGGCCCGCAGTTGTGCGTGAGCAACCCCGAGGTGATCGAGCTGGTCACACGGGCGGTGGTCGACGAGATCGAGAAGAACCCGTCGGCGAAAAACATCAACATCGCGCAGATGGACAATGGCAACTACTGTACGTGCGGGAACTGTGCCGCCATCGACGCGCGCGAAGGCTCTCATGCGGGCGCGCACCTGGCGCTCGTCAATGCCGTGGCCGAGCGAATCGAGAAGACGCATCCCGACGTGCTCATCAGTTGTTATGCGTACCAGTACACGCGCAAACCGCCCAAGACGCTCCGCGCGCGGCACAACGTGCTCATCCAGTTGTGCAGTATCGAGTGTTGCGATTTGCACGCCGTAAACGATCGTTCCTGTGCGTTGAACCGGTCCTTCTGCGAGGACATGGCGGGATGGAAAAAGAAGGCCGATAACCTCTTCATCTGGCACTACAACACCAATTTCAAGGGCTATCTGCTGCCCTTTCCCAACCTGCGCAGCA
>CAIYET010000872.1 GCA_903925285.1 Candidatus Hydrogenedentota bacterium
ACTCCCTCAAATTTAGTTGGCTTATTCAAGCCGAAGCCGCCGCACCTCTTATCGCAGGAAATGGTCCGCGCAAATGAACTGTATGATTCCGGTCAATACCAGGAATGCCTAGTCATTGTGCGTGAGTATTTGCGCCACACCCATCGGGCTCAAGCTTCCGATGCAGAAAATGAAATCATCCGAGATGTGGCGTCAGAAAATGGCATCGCGCTTGCGGACACCGAGGCCGCTGTAATCGCCGCGGAACCGCATCACGTGTGCGGCGAAACCCTATTCTATGATAATTGCCATTTCGTAGAAGAAGGCACAAAGATTATGTGTGACGTTTTCAAGGACGCCATTCTCAGCGCATTAAGACGCTGATACGCGATGAAAGATCAACTCTGGCTCCTTGCGTCACACCAAGAGCTTCAACCGCATGGGCGGCACCATGCGGTATGCCACAGCGGACAATAGCGGTTACGCTAACAGGGGGAAACGCTTGAACAGGGCGTAGCGCGCGAAATCTTCGAGGAAACGGGATTGCGCGCAGAGATATCTGGACTTGTTTCTATGAAAAGCGGCTTCAAGCTTCGTATCGAGGTAACCTATCGAGGACGAATCACAGGTGGTGACCTGCGCCTGGATATGAAGGAAGTGATTGGAGCCGCCTATTTTGGTCCTGAAAATCTGCCGAAGGGCTTACTGTCTACTCATCGAGAACTGATAGGGCTTGCGCTACGCCCCGACTTGTTTCCGGGGAAGAGTGGGGACGTAGGCTTTAGGCTTTAGGCTTGCTCATACAACGTGGGGAAATTGCAGGGCTTCGCGGGCGTAGAGGCGCATGATTTCGCCGGTGGGCGCTGCGGAGGCGAGGTAGTCGCAGGGCTGATGCGGCGAGTCGCCCGTGAATGCGCCGGAGATGTGGCCGAGACCGCGAACTTTCATATCTGTCTCGAACGCGGCAAAAGCGGTTGTCGCATCGATCAGTCCTTTCAGCCGCGACACGGCGTCCCAGTAGCAGCCGAACCAGAGCGGGTCGACGCTGCCGGACCAGCATTTGGGTAGGAATCGAATATCGGCGCCGTCGCCGACGTAACGCGCGTCGCGCGGGGACAACGTCCTTAATCCGACGGGCGTGAGCAGGTCCCGCGTGACGCATTCCAAGACGGCCTCCGGTCTTTCGGCGAGCACGAAGGGCAGTCCCGCAGCCAGGATTTGGCTGGCGCGGAGGGTTTCGTCGCGCGAGAAAGGTTCGAGTATGACGTAATCGGCGAGTCCGGCGCGTCCCACACATGCAAACATGGCGTTGAATTCGAGGCGCATCTTCTCGGCGCGGTTCCGCCACGCGTCGGCTTCGGCTTTATCGTGCGGGGCCAGGAACTCCGCGAGGATCCGTTGCGCGTTGTACCACAACGCATTCGTGCCGAGCGGAACGTGCGGGGCATAATTCGCGCCGGGTTCATGGCCGACTTCCACGAATCCGTGCTGCGTGCAGCGCGCTTCGCCGCCTTCCATGTAATACTGGGCAATATCGGTCAGCAGCGGCGTTAGCATGTCGCTGCAAAACGCCTTGTCGCCGGTCGCCTTCCAGAATCGCCATGCCGCGATGAAAATCCACAACGGGGCGTCGGCGGGGTGCATCTGTCCGACGACCGGTTCCGGTTCGAAGCGCGTCGGCGACATCGCCGCGCGCCATGCGGCGGCAATCCCTTCGAGATATTGGCGGGCCAGTTCGAATCGTTTCGGCGCGAGCAATAGGCCCGCGAACGCGATCAAGCCCCGGTATCGCTCTGCTTCGCCCCACGGCAATCCCGGCATGATGCTCTTCGTGCCGTCGAGACGTTCATAGATGAACACGTCCGCAGCGCTCAGCAGCGCGGCCCAGAGGGGATCGCGCGGCACGTCGGGCGCATGCACGAGCGCCTCGCGCCGTCGTCGTTCGGTCTGCACGTACTCGTCGGCGAGCGAGATGCCGCGTGGACTGGGCGACGCGAAGATCAGGGCGCAGGACACGCCCGGCGTGAGCGTCAGCGTCAGGCTGCCGGGATGAAAAAGGTCTTCGATGCAATCGACGCGCGATTCGCGGTCGCGTTCATACAGGAAACCACGATACCACATGCCGATCGTCTCGACGCACGCGTTGGGATGGGCGATATACAGCGTCGGACCGTCCTCGAACGGACGGCACTCGATGAACTCACGCGTGGCTTTCCAGTTGTTCGGAAACGAACCGCGTTCGACCCGGATCTCGTTATGGTCCCTGAACGCCAGCAACGGCCGCACGGTCAACTCCATCGGTTGCAGTGCGTGCCGCAAAGTGTATACGACGACGACGGTGTGTTCTCCGTGTACCGGCACGACCTGCTTATCGAGCGTGACCGAATCGAAGCGGTAGGTCCACGTCGGCCATGGCTCGGGTGTAAAGGCTTCGATCGCCAGAAATCCGTTTGGATGGATTGCGCCAAAATAGGCGTTCGTCGAGAGGTCGTACGAACGAAGGCCGTTGGTAAGGGTCTCTTGCAGATTCGCGACGCAGACGATCCGTCCGTTGGGTTCCGCTGCCACCGAGAAGAAGGCGTGCTGTTTGCGCATGTTCGTGTTGAGCGCCGACGAACCGATCACGCCGCCCACACCATCCGCCTCGACCCATTCGAGCGCGCTCGCGGTGGCATAGTGGTGCAACTCCGTCGGGCCGATCGGTTTCATGAATCACCTTCCTAGCGCGTTGAGGCCGTTCGTGTCGAAATCTTCCACGACGACGATTCCGCTGGTGGTTACGCGATAGCGTTTGGCGTCCTCGTGCAGGTCGTATCCGATGACGGCGTGTTCGGGGATCCGCACGTTTTTTCCGATGATGGCCCGGCGGATGTGCGCGTAACGACCTACGTTGCAGCCGTGCATCAGGATCGATTCCTCGACATGCGAATAGCTGTGGATGCGCACCCACGGCGACAACACCGATCGTTTGACCATGCCACCGCTGACGATACAGCCGGGGCTGACAATCGAGTCGAGCGCCACGCCGAAGCGACGCCCTTCCTGCGCGAATACGAACTTGGCCGGCGGCGCAGTCGTCAAATCCGCTCGCACGGGCCACGCACGGTCGTACAGGTTGAAGAGCGGGTCGACCGATACGAGGTCCATGTTGGCTTCCCAATAGGCATCGATGGTCCCGACGTCGCGCCAGTACTGGACATCTTTATGCGTGCCCTCCTTGTTCTCGTCAATGAACCGGTAGGCGCAAACCTTGTGCGTGTGGATCATCCGCGGGATGATGTCCTTGCCAAAATCGTGGGAACTGCTTGTGCGCTCCGAATCGGCGATCACGACCTGCTTCAGAATATCGGCGTTGAATACATAAACCCCCATCGAGACATAGGCCGTGTCCGGTTTCGACGGTAGCGCTTTGGCCAATTTCGGTTTCTCCTCGAACCCAACCACGCGTCCGTCCGCGTCCGTTTCCAGTACGCCGAAACGGCTGGCCTCAGCGAGGGGCGTTTCGATGGCTGCGATAGTCAGGTCCGCGCCGCTCCCGCGATGGAACTGTAACATCTTCATGTAGTCCATCTTGTAGATATGGTCGCCGGAGAGGATCAGCACTTCCTTTGGGCTTTCCTGCTGGATGAAGTAGAGGTTCTGGTAGATGGCGTCGGCCGTGCCGAGGTACCAATTGCTGTTGACGCGCTGTTGAGGCGGGATGGTGTCGATGAACTCGCCGAATTCGGGACGAAATACGTTCCAGGCGGCCTGCATGTGCCGCGAGAGCGAGTGGGATTTGTATTGGACGAGCACGAGGATTCGACGGCAGTTCGAGTTGAGACAGTTCGACAGGGTGATGTCGATGATCCGATAGATGCCGCCGAATGGCACTGCGGGCTTGGCGCGGTTACGGGTCAACGGATGTAGACGTTCCCCCGGCCCTCCGGCCAAAAGCACGGCGACAACGTCCTTCATACACCACTCTCCTCTCGCGCTAAAAAGGCCCGGCAAGGCGCTCCGTCCGCTCCGACAACCGCTAACGGCAGTATTGTACACGAATACCGGCCTGCCGCGAAGCCCTTCAAACGCAACCCTTCCACCGCCGCCACGCCGTGGCTCAGCAGGATATGGTGCGTCGTATGGCCCGGCTGTTTGTATGGCGCTACGGAAAGATAATCGACACCGACTAGCCGGACGCCTTCGTCGACAAGCCGTTGTGCGGCGCCCGGCGACAACGCCACGAAATCGGTGCGGAACACGCCGTCGTCGGGGAAATCCGAGTTCCGCGTCTTGATCAACACGCGAGGCAAGAACGGGCCTGGACCAAGGTCATGCGCGCCAACCTCGACCGGCGCGTCGACCTCGATCAGTTGCGCCGTTCCGAAGAAGAGCGCCGTGTCGACTTCGTCCAGGCGTTTGCCCCCGGTCTCAAAGTGCCACGGCGCGTCGATATGGGTTCCGCAATGCGTCGCGATATCGAGACGCGATGTGTTGCACGAGGCGCCGTCGGCGATCCGATCAAACGGCAGGAAACGGAACGGAGGATCCCCCGGCCATACCGCCATGCCTTCCCGCAACGGAATTGTTACATCATACCAGTGAATGCTCATTCTTGACTCCCTGCAATACGTTCGAGCGCCGCCGCATCCCGAATCGCGATCCGGCGGTTGCCAATTTCGAGCACGCCTTCCCGTTGCAATGTGTGCAGGACGGTCGTGGTCGTCTCTCGCGTCGCGCCGATCAGCCCCGCGATATCTTGATGCGTTGCGCGAACCACGTCGCCGCCCGTGCGCTCCAATAGGCGCAACAACCCGGATGCGACACGGTTTCGAACCGGCTTGAAGACCGTCTCGAACCAGACGTCTTCCATGGTCTTGGCGCGGTGGCACAGCCGTTTCGCAACATCGAGCGTCACTTCCGCTTCGTCGCGGACCACGCGGCGAAAATCGTCCGCCCGTATGATGCAAAGCACCGTACGCGATACCGCTTCCGCGTATGTGCCACGCTGCGGCTGGTCGATCAGGCATTCCTCCCCGAATAGGTCTCCCGGAAATACATGGCGAAAAGTTACCTCGCGTCCCTCGGACGAAAGCCTTGTCACTTTGACATGTCCCTCGCGAACCCAGTACGCATAATCGCATGGATCGTTTGGAAAGAACACGATCTGGTGCGGCTCGTATTCCCGGTGATGCACATACGCCTCCATGCGCGCGATGGTCCCATCGCTCATCCCTCGGAAGAAAGATTCTTCACGCAACGGCAAGACGCGCTTGAGGCTTCGCTTAATCACGTGACGCCGAATCTCCGAGCCTGTGTTTCGGCCAATTTCATGGGCGGCCCAAGAGGCGTTCGAGCGCGGAATCGACCGCACCCTTGTTCGCAGCGTAGAACACCATCGAGAAACGAAAGAAGAAGAACAGGCTACCGCCGATCAGCCACGCGCCGCACAACACGTTGCCCGCGACGAAAATCGCCGCGCGCCTCCGACTATTCGCAGGAAGGCCGCTCATCGCCGTCCTCCAAACGCTTCAACCGATGCTCCAGCAACGCCAACTCCTGCGCCAGCACGCGATTTTCGTCCGCCAGCCGCGAGATGACCATGCTGAAACTCAATA
>CAIYET010000873.1 GCA_903925285.1 Candidatus Hydrogenedentota bacterium
GGCCGATTCCATCTGAAATATGGCCCGTTCCAGCGGAGTCATCTCGATGTACTTGAGGGCCTGATCCATTTCGGTGTGGATAGCTTGGGAGGCATCCGCCGTCGGTGCGGCCTCTTTCGCCGCAGGCGCAGCATCCTTCGCCGCAGGCGCAGCATCTTTCGCCGCAGGTGCGGCATCCTTCGCCGCAGGTGCAGCATCTTTCGCCACAGGCGCAGCATCCTTTGCCGCAGGCGCAGCATCTTTCGCCGCAAGTGCGGTATCCTTCGCCGCCTTGTCGGACGGAGGTGCGGCATTGGTCTCGGCCGCGGGGGCCTGTGAGAAAGCCGGGAAGGCGAGCATAAGCAAGATCGCGACGAGTATTAGCCCCCAGATCCAACGCGTACTGTCACTCATTGACTGATTGCCACTTTCCGGCCTGCGGACTCCCACGGAAGAAGGGTATCCCCATGACAGCAGTTTTCGCGCCGTCTTCGGCCGCTTGAGAACGATGTAAAGCAATGCGATGGCGCCAAAAACGAAGCCGATGTTTGCCACCAACGGAGAAATAAGACGAATGGGGTTGAGTATCTTCTGGATAGTACTCAGAAAGAAGAGTCGTTGTTCCGCCTTGCCCAGTGTCGCGTTAAGGCTGTTGAGTCCCTGGGATGCGGCCTTCGACTGTTCAGTCAAAGTGCCAACCTTGCTTTTCAGATCTTTCACTTGTTGTTCGATTTCGTCGGTGTTTGGTTGCGACGAAGTGGTTTGAGCGCTTGATGCCGCTGGGCTGGCCGCGCCGGCCGTATCCGAGACCTTTTGTTCAGATTGAGGCCACGCTAAGGCGGGAATCACCGAAAACAACGCCACCAATCCACACACTGCCACCAAACGCAAATAGATCCTGCTCATCTTCAATCCCCTTCCGATGTTTTGCGAAGCATGCTCCGCTTTTTCCAACCACCGCCTATGTCGCTAACAGTAGTATATATCAGCCGTGTTCTATTCGGAAATCCTTAGAATCTGGCCCGTACGAATTGCGTCACCGTGCAACCCGTTGAGTTCCTGAATCTCCTTGACGGAAACCCCATACTGCGTTGCTATCTTCGATAACGTCTCGCCGTGCTGTACGACGTGGCGCCCTGTAGTCGGCGCTGGTTGATGAGAAGGCTGCGTCGCTTCGCATGGAACGGCTGTTTGCACCGAAATTTCGGCGAGACGTTGCCGGAAATGTTCGAGGCGTTCGAGGCTGGTAGCCAACTTGTCACGCAGCGACGGATCCGTCCTTGCTTCTGCGGCAATGGTGTCCCGTATTCGACGCAACTGTCCGCCATCGGAGTTGCAGACCATGATCGCGTCACACCCGGCCCGCAATGCCGTTACGGCCGCCGACGCTGTGTCGCTTTGAATGGCTTTCATATTCAAATCGTCGGTGATGACCACCCCGCGATAACCCCACGTGTCCCGTAACAGCCCGTTTACCATGGCCTCGGACAACGTTGCCGGGAGTTCCGGATGTTCCGGATCGAGCGCGCCGCAGGCGATGTGCCCGACCATCACCGCGGGTATGTCATCCGCTACGGCTTGGCGAAAGGGTGCCAACACCTTCTCCAGCGGGTCGCCGGATAGATTCAGGTGCGCCAATCGCGTGTGGGAATCCTCGACGGTTCCCCCATGACCGGGAAAATGCTTTGCGACGGGAAGGGCGCCCCCTTCGACGATCCCTTCGGCAAACGCCTTTCCCATACGCCAAACCACTTCCGGGTTCTCGCCGAACGCCCGGTCGCCAATCACCCCATTCTTGCCTGTTTGGTAAAGATCGAGAACTGGGGCCAGTACCACGCCGATACCCCGCGCGACCGCCTCGCGTCCATACAATGCGGCGACACGATGCGTCCGTCGCACGTCGCCTTCGCGGCCCAACGCCGTAGCGCTTGGCGCATCGTCGAGCAAAAGGCGGTTGATACGTCCTCCCTCTTGATCAATGTAGATCAGGGGGAGATCCGCCACGCCGATGTGCCCACTCACTGCCTTCTTGATATCGCGCACGAGCTTGCGCGTTTGCTCTTTGTTCTTGATGTTTTCGCCGAGCAAGACGACCCCGCCCGGCTGAAGGTCCGAAAGCAGCGCCCGTCCGTTTTCGTCCAACGACCGTCCAGTGACGGCGACGATCAAGTGACGGCCAGCATCGATGGGTGCCTCGGCGCCATGCATCTGTTCGGCAACCCAAATCGCACACATCAACGCGCAGGTACAAAGCATGAAACTAAACCCATTTACTCCGTTATCTTAATGACGCAGCGGTAGCAGGGAAGACCTTGTTCGTCGAGGTCGTTCGCCTCGTTCGGACAGTTCCGGTCCACGACAACGACATTTCCTGCGCGTTTCGCAAAAGTAGCCCTGACAAAGAGCGTTGCCGTGCCCGGTGCGCGGAAAACCACGGGAACGGACATCGTCCTTGCGTTCTTTGCCGGCCACTGGCCGTCGTAGAATTCCACGTGCGTCATCGCGGGGGAGATGTTCTCGCTTTGCGGACGAAATTTCCACACCGTATCCTCGCGAGAAAACCGCGCCAACTTCGCGCGTCCGCCTGGCAGGAAAAGATCGTACGATCCCTTCTGCTCTGCAACGGATGGCTGCCCGCCTTGTATCGATAAGGCAAGGGTTCCCATACGCGGAATCGTATCGATGTTCTCGGATTCGATTTCGATCTTGACCGGTTCACCGGCGCGTGCCGACGCGGGGCAGCGAACCTTCAGCCCTTCAGTTGTCCGGTCGCCGCTATTCATGGATGTGCTATTTGTAGATGAAGTTCCTTCGGACACGGACGGGGATTTTGATGGAGATGGTTGTGACGGGGCCTCCTTTGGGACAATCAGTTGGGCATATGCCGCGCCTGCCAAGAATGTTAGGGTTGCGAAAACGCACGCCATCCTTCCACCGTTCCACCGACACGTCATGTTCCCGCCTGGAATGCTCATTTGAACGTCCCGTCATATTTGCAGGCAATTCCACAAAGCCGCCAGCCTGCGTTTGTGTTCGGAATCGATTACTTCCAGAAGCCCCCATGTACACTTCAAGTCACTACGATACGAAGGTCACAAGGGACTTCCACTTCGCGTATGAAGAATGATAGGACTTTATGCCTAATCGAAAGGTGATTTCAACTGCCCTCAATCGATTACCTGAATCAGCAGGACGCAAAGGCAAGAATATCTCCGTGTCTTCGCTGGCGTTCGCGACGGCTCGGGATTGTACGCGTTAGTCCTTTCTTGTTCTTGTTTGAACACCGTCGGTGGAAGAACATACCCCGCAGACCTGCGGAAATGCTTTGCTTTTTTCATACGGTAAACGTGTGCCTCGCCGCTGCCCCGAACTACACGACTTTCTCTGTTTCGGCGACCACGCTCGTGATAAGACTTCAAAGCCAAAGGCACGTCGATTCCAAGCGACTGCTCTCTCCGCGCAAGCGCGTGCCCGATGTGGTATTGTGCACACAGTCTTGCAGTGAGAACGCGGGGGGAAATGTCTCGGACACTATCGGCATGTTTTGGCATTGTTATTGACAACCGTCTTCATGCCGTTCTATCCTGTCATGAGTGGTTACAGCCACCAGTACGCTACGTCGGGTATTCGAGTAAATGCTATGCGCGTAAATTGCCGAAACGAGGAGGCAGTCGTGAAGACAGATATGGTATACGCGGTGACGCTTGCGTTAATGGGGTGCTTGGCGGTGGCAACAATGGCCGAAGCGCAATTGCCGACGCCACAAGGAGGAGCAGGTGCTGGGTTGGGCGGTAGTCATGGCACCCCCATGGCAGGTAGCGCTAGTGCTCCCGAGCAACCGCAGGATTTGTTCCAAGCTTCTTATCAGGCCCTTGTGAAATATCAAGGGAATGATCTTGTTGGTATAGCATGGGGAGGTTCCCGTTGGCCGTTTCAGCAACTGGGCGTGTATCCTCGACAGTGGCGTCAGCCCAATCTGCGTCAAGAAGGATACTGTAAGTATGTGTATTTCGATGGTGTTGACAATCTTAACGCCATGAATTCTGATCAATTGCTTCAACGCGCTAACGATGATAAGGCGACTCTGAGTAGTATGCCGTCGGTGCCGAACGAGAAAGATTCTTTTGTGCTCGTTTGTGTCGTGGAAGCGAAGATAAAGAACCCTGATGGTATTATCGAGAAGAATAGCGAAGGTACATCTATGTCATATACATTTAATCAAGTAATGTGTTTTGAATGCGGTACCGTCCTGAGAGTCATCAAGCGCGCACCTGCTCAGGGCAGGGAGGGCGAAGATTGTTTGGTTCAGGTTACCGCTAACAATCGTGCTATCGAACACCTAAC
>CAIYET010000874.1 GCA_903925285.1 Candidatus Hydrogenedentota bacterium
CCGCGCAGCCGCCTCTCCGGTATGCGTATAGTGCCGCGTCATGGCCGGATTGCTATGCCCGACAATCGCCTCGACCACTGACAACGGAGCCCCGGACTCCCGGCACAAACTCACGAACGTATGCCGGAGCGAGTGAAACCCGACTTCCACCACCGCCCTCTTACCCGTATGCCGCTTGTGCTTCTTGCCGTCCTCCCCAATGTCCCACACGACCCCGGTTCCTTCTGCCTGTGTCCGCACACCGCACGCCATCAGGTGCTTCTGGATCCGGTACGTCAGCGAATCCGGGGCATGTTGATACATCGCCGCAAACTCCGGCACGACATACCCCCGTCGAGCCTTCTCCGGCGTTTCCGCCAGCACCCCCGCCAACACCTTATGAATAGGCACCAAGACCGGCTTCGGATTCCGGCGCGCGGTCTTGTTCGGGATCCGCCGGATCAACCCTTGCGCAAGGTCGCATTCCGACCAGTTCAGTGTGGCACAGTCACCCAACCGCAATCCGGTGTAGGTTCCCAGAGCCAGGAGGATCCGCAATTCCCCTGTGGCCTCTGTGCAGACCCGCCGCAATTCCTCGATCGTCAACTCGCGGCGTCCATGTTGCACAGCCCGTTTGCGCCGCACATCCGCGAACGGGTTCGTCGTCATCATCGCCGGCTTCGCCAGCACCCGGCAGACCAGTGTCAACAAGGAGATGTGCTTGTTGAAGGTTGACGCCGAACAGGCGCCAGCGAGATTTGCCGCGTACGCATCGGCAATCTCCGACGTGACAGAACGCAGCGCTGGTTTGTCAGGGTGGTTCAGGGACAACCACGACACGAACCGTTGCCACTGCCCGGCGTAGAGACGAAGGGTATCATCACCGCTATCGGGCCGATTACTGGTGGCCAGGTACTTCTGCCAGGCACCGGCCACGGTGAGTTGATCCGCTTCGGCCTCCGCCACCTTGACCAGTTCGTCTTGACGCAAGTCCAGTTTTGAGCGAATACTCTCCAACACGGCGGTTTCGTCACCCATTCTGAAACCCGCCATGAGAGCGGCCTGGGCAATCTCGGCATCCCGCTTATTGGCGATGGGTTGACCGGCCAACTTCGGATCGGGGTCATTTTCGGCATACCGCAACGCACGGACAAACAACTTGCCTCCAACCATCCAACGACAAGAGTATCCGGCACCATGCTTGTAGATGCATCCAGTTCTGCGTTTCATACGTCGGCCCCTTCTATTCAATTGCCGACGCTACTGTACCACACCCCCGCTCGATTTGTCACCACATTATAACCAAAAATCGTAGAATATGCTTAAATCAAAGGAAAAGCATTCCGAATCAACAAGACTCTGGATCTGTTTGTCTAGGTTCAAATCCTAGTCGGGCAACCAATCAAAATTACCTTGTAGGATGGACTAAAAATAGAGATTTTCCCTTTATTTGTTGCATTATCGCGCGTGCCATCTTCTGCCGCCACTGCGCGAATCCGCTCGTTCCCGCTTTCCCGTTCCTGACCGTTTCAGGTCATCAGCAGGTAGCAAAAAGGTAGCAAACTGTGGCATGGGTCGCTACACCACCCTGCAATGCAGCAAAAGATCTGGCTACTGGCGCGGCAGCGCGGATGCGAGAACGTCTCTGGCTGTGGGCAGGTCGAGAGTGCGCGCGCAGTAGAGTTTGAAGACCAGGTCGGGTGGCAGAGCTTCACTGAATTTGAGGTCGGCCAGGGAAGCAGGATACGCCTCGCGAAGGTTCTTTGGATACGAACCATCCGCGCCGAGCAGCTCGGCCGCCTGTTTGAGAACGTCCGCCGTTACCGTGGTGGCGGCATCAAGAAAGAGATTTTCGGCACGAGAGTGCCGACCGCTTATGCACGGCCGGCCAGAAGCAGCACGGTCGGCTCATCCCCGCGGTTGAAGGCGGTCGAACCAACGAACCCGATTTCACGGCGACCGTGGCGAACAGAAAAGAGCGGAGGACTGGTGAAGACAGACAGGGAGGTCCAGAAGGTCGCGAATTAGTTCAGGCATGGGTGAGTCCTTCAAGCGTGGCAGACAGAAGATTGCGGGCCCGCGCGAAATTACCTTTGCAGATTCTGTGGGCCAGGACTTTCGCCAACGGGCAGGTGCTTGCGCTGGTTGTCTCCTGGCGCAGTCGTTCAACAAGATACGTTCTGGTCGACTCCGATGCCACACTCCGAATGTCGCGGCCGAGAAGAACGGCGCCCGCCGCTTCCCGGTCCTGGGCAGCCCGGGTCACGAGTTCACCCTCCAGTCGCCCGCCATTGCCGGCTGGCAAATAGTGCTGGATCACAAAGGCGATGTCCTTGCCATCCTTGGCCCTTCGTGTCACGCGGTCATAGAATGCCACTACCTTCAGCATGCACAACGAAGGGATGGTGATCAGCGGGATCGTCAATTGACCGCGGCCGGCTTCGGAA
>CAIYET010000875.1 GCA_903925285.1 Candidatus Hydrogenedentota bacterium
ACGTTTCAAACGTCGCGGCTGTGCGGGAAAAAACCGCGACGTTGGAAACGTCGCGCTACTTGGCGGACCTCAACATGAGAACAATTGACGGCATCGAGCGCTTTAACGAGGCGTTACCGTATCTTGTGCTCACCATCGGAAGTTTCGACGGCATCCATCGAGGCCATCGACGCGTGTTGCAGGAGGTCGTCACCCGCGCCCGCGCACACAACGGCACGGCAGCCGTCTTGACGGTTCGCCCTCATCCACGCGAGTTCTTTTCGCCCGCCCACGCGCCGAATCTGCTCACGAACGAAAGTAAGAAACTCGAACTATTGGCCGAAACGGGCATCGACGCGACGTTCATTGTGCCCTTCGACGAGGCGGTCGCGTACATGGATCGCGCGGAATTCGTCGAACGTATCATTCACAAAACTTGCCTGGCTCGCGAGGTCGTTGTGGGCCACGACTTTTGTTTCGGGCGCGATGCGCTTGGCGATTACGCCTTCCTTTCGGAAGTCGGCCCCACATACGGCTTCACGGTACGCGAAGTGCCGCCACTCATGATCGACGGCGAACGCGTGAGCAGCACGGCCATCCGCGAGCGCGTACTCGAAGGCGACCTCGACGAGGCCGAAACGCTTCTAGGCCGCAAGTACTCGATTACGGGCGAGGTCATGTCGGGCCGCGGCATCGGCGTGACGCTCGGATTCCCAACGGCCAACATCAAACCCCTCCACACCGCGATTCCGGCCCAAGGCGTTTACGCAGCCGAGGTGCTTACGGACGGCCAACGCCATCCCGCCGCCGTCAACGTCGGCGTCGCGCCGACCATCCGAAACGACGAAATCGTTATCGAAGCGTTCTTGCTGCATTTCGGCGGCGACTTGCGGGGTAAGCAAATCGAGATCGTCTTTCACAAACGGCTCAGGCCTGAAAAGAAATTTGGCTCACACGAGGAACTAAGCGCCGCAATCCGGCAAGACGTCCAAACCATCGAAGCCTATTTCCAGTCTAAAGAATAAGGCATACTCAAACGCCGCCAAGTCAAGGATGAAAGATGAAGGATGAACTAGCGAGACGGGATCGTTCCTTTTCCTCCCCTCCATCCTTCATCCTTCATCTCAGAGGCACAAGGCCTCCGCGCCTCGGTTCATCCTTCGCTTTGTGCCTCCTCCTCGTGGCATGTTCGACAGCGCATTACCGCGAAGCCGCGGATCGCGAGACGTACAAAGCCATCCGCACGAAAAGTACGGCCGTCCCGGGCATGGACACCGCATTCACGATCGAAGAATCCGCGATGCCGCCGCTTGACGATCTTCCCATCGCATCCGATCCCCCGGAATACCTCGGCGAAGCGGCGGAAACCGAGAAAGGCTCGCATGTCGTCACGCTGGAAAAAGCCCTCGGATTGGCCGTACTGCATAATCACACATACCAAGTACAAAAAGAATCCGTGTACTTGAGCGCCCTCGGGCTGACACTCGACCGTCACCAGTACACGCCCATCTTTTCGGCGACGGGGCAAGGCGGATATGCCCATTCGACCAAAGACGTTACCCAGTCGTCGACACTTAAGCAGGCGTCCAAAGATGCGCCGGAAACGGTGAAGAACATCGACAAGATGACCGGCACGCCCGCCGATTTGCTTAAGGCGTACGCCGACTTGGTCACGAAAGCGCCCGACGTCACCGGCCTTACGACTTCACGCACAGTAATAGTCAACGATAATAGCGCCTCGATCAACGGCGGCGCGGGCGTCGATCTGCTGCTGAAGGGCGGCGGGCGCATCGCCATCGATCTCACGGCGAATTTCCTGCGGTTCCTCACGGGGAATGCGAACTTTAGCGCCACTTCGGCGCTGACAGGCTCGATCACCCAACCGTTGCTACGCGGCGCGGGGCGCAAGGTTGCCGCCGAACGCCTGACCCAAGCCGAGCGCGATTTGCTATACGCCCTGCGCGATTTCGCCCGCTACCGCCAACAGTTCTCGGTTCAGATCTGCTCGGCTTACTACGGCGTCCTCCAAGACCGCGATACCGTGCGCAACAACTGGCAAAGCTACCAGAGCTTCAAAAAGAATGCGGAACGCGAGCACGCCCTTGAAACCGAAGGCAAACGCACTCAATCCGAAGTGCGCCGCCTCGACCAAGCCCAACTCAGCAACGAAAACAACTGGATCGCATCAATTGGTCGCTACAAGCAGAAACTCGATTCGTTCAAAATCGAAATGGGTCTTTCCGCCGACGTTTCCATCGTCCTCGACGACCAGGAAATGGTTCGATTGAAAGACGCCGGCATCATTCATCCCAATATCACACCCGAAGACGCCGCCAAGGTCGCGTCGGCCAGCCGTCTGGACCTTTACACGCAACGCGACCGCTACGAAGATGCGGCGCGCAAGGTGAAGATCGCCAAGAATGCGTCTCTGCCCAAACTGGATGCGACATTTAACTTCACGGTGCCTAGCAAACCCGGCACGCAGCCACAGCATATCGATCTGAACCACACGCGCTGGAATGCAGGACTCGACACCGATCTGCTGCTCGACCGCAAACCCGTACGCAACAATTACCGCGCCGCCCTCATCGCGCACGAGCGCGCCAAGCGCGATCTCGAACTCGCCGAAGATAAGGTCACGCTCGATGTCCGCGATTCGTGGAGCAACCTCGACCAAGCCAAGCGAGCCTACGAAATCGCCACCCAATCCGTCGGATTGAACCAGCGCCGCGTCGAGGAACAAGATCTCCTTGCGGAACTCGGCCGCGCAACGTCCCAGAACCGCGTCGATGCACAGAATGACCTCACGCAGGCCGAGATCAATCGAACGGCCGCGTTGGTCTCGCACACCGTGGCACGTCTGCAATTCTGGCGCGACATGGGTATTCTGTTCATCAAAGAAAACGGACAATGGGAGGAAGTCACCGATGTCCAAAAGCCTTGACCCCATCCGCGCGAAACGCCGGACTCGGTGGTTGCGCTGGATAATTATACTGCTCGTCGTCCTCGGCGGCACAAGGTACGCCCTTTACCAGAAGCGCTTACCCATCTTATCTACGGGAACGACTGCCGTCGTCAAACGAGGACCACTGCCTATCACCGTCGTCGAAGGCGGCAGCGTCGCCGCGCTCGAATCGCAGGACATCAAGTGCGAAGTGCAAGGGCAGACCAAGATCCTCAGCATCGTCGAAGAAGGCTATTACGTCACGCAGGAAGACGTCGACGCCGGCAAGGTTCTCGTCGAACTCGACTCGAAGGATCTCGTGGACAAACAGACCGCGAAGGAACTCGAATACCAAAACGCGGCGTCGGCGCTCGCGGGCGCTGTCGCGGATTACGAAATCCAGATCAATCAGAACGGCAGTGATCTGACCGCTGCAGAACTGGCTGCAAAATTTGCACGTATGGATTTCGAGAAGTATGTAGGCGTCCAAATCGCTGGCGAGATTCTGTCGAAATACGGTTACATCGACTACGAAAAGAAGGCCGTCGAAGGAAAAAAAAAGGCGCTCGATGTCGCTTTCATCGAGAATCTCGATCTGACGGCGCTCGGACAGAAGGCCTTCGTGAAACCCGATGATACGCCTGCCGCCAATGCCGCGAAACCCGATGAGACCGGTCCACCCAAGCCCGATAACGCGGATAAGTTGGAGAGTATGGTGGAAGACCATACTGTTGACCAAGTGGACATTCCTCTTCCCGACATCGATTTCGCGGCCTATGCGGACCCCGATAAACTCGGCGACGGGGCGGCGCAACAGAGACTGCGCACGTTGCAGGACGCCGTAATCATGAGCAAAAAGGAACTCAGCCTGTCCAAAACGCAGTTCGAAGGAACCCAGCGGCTGGCCAATAAGGAGTTTGTAACCAAGAACGACCTCGAAACCGAACGTCTCAAAGTGGAGCGCAATGAGATCAGTCAGAAGTCCGCAGAAGTCAGTCTCGAACTATACATCAAATACGAGTTTCTGAAAGACACGCAAAAGGCCCTGTCGGACTATGTCGAGGCGTTGCGCAAGTATCAGCGGGCCCTCAAGCTGGCCATTTCCAAACTGGCTCAGTCCAACGCACGGCGTAAAGCCGCCGAGGCTACTTACGCGCTCCAAACGAAGAAGCGCGTCGAGATTCGAGAACAGATCGACAAATGCAAGGTACGCGCGAAGCGTATGGGACTGGTCGTCTACGGCGGCAGCGAGAATAACTGGCACGGGGACGACCGGATTCAGGAAGGAGCGCTCGTACGCGAACGCCAGCAGATTATCACGATTCCCGACATGAACCAGATGGGCGTCAAGGTCAATATTCATGAAGGCTCCATCAAGAGCATCCAAAAGGGCCAGAAGGCCCACATCCGAATCGACGCCTACCCCGACGAGGAACTGACCGGAGACGTCGTCAAGGTCGGCATTCTGCCGGACGCACAGAACCGCTGGATGAACCCCGACCTGAAGGTGTACGAGGTCCAGATCAGCATCCCCGGCAGACGCGAATGGCTCAGGCCCGGCCTCAGTGCGGAGGTCGAAATCTTGATCAAGGAGATCCCGGATGTCCTTTATGTGCCCATTCAGGCCGTCGTCCCTATCGACGGCGAGCGCGTCTGCTACGTTACCGGACTGACCAAGAACGAGAAGCGCGGCATCCAAGTAGGCGAGTTCAACAACGAGTTCATCGAAATCAAGAAAGGGTTGAACGAAGGCGAAAAGGTCCTGCTGCGTGCGCCGATCCAACCCCAACAAGCCGACAAGAACGCCGCTACGCACAAGAACAAGAAAGACGCCGGCAAGAACGAGGAGAAGCCAAAGCCTTCCGAAAAACGTCCCAAAGAAGACGCCGCCAAGCCCGCAGAAGCGGCACCCGCCGCCGAACCCGCCAAACCGGCCGAAACGGTCAAAACCGAGAAACCTTCCTGATGGACGCGCCGCCGGTCGTTCGCCTCGAAGAGGTGCGCAAGACCTACCAGATGGGCCCCGTGACGGTCGAAGCCCTGCGGGGAGTCAGTCTCGATTTTCAGCAAGGCGACTATGTCAGTATCATGGGCCCGTCGGGCTGCGGCAAATCCACATTGTTGAACTTGCTGGGCTGCCTCGACCGGCCCTCGGGCGGACGTTATCTGCTGGGCGAAGCGGATGTCTCGCGGCTCAGCGACGACGACCTTTCAGATATCCGCTGCCAGCGACTCGGCTTCATTTTCCAGTCCTACAACCTGATCCCCCAACTCTCCGTCATCGAAAACATCTCCGTGCCACTCTATTACCAGGGTCGGCCCGAACGCGAAAGCATGGCTATCGCCAGCGAACTGGCCGCGCGCGTCGGCCTTTCGACACGTCTCGATCACAAACCGTTCGAGCTTTCGGGCGGCCAACAGCAGCGCGTTGCCATCGCGCGCGCACTGGCCAACGATCCTCTCATCATTCTCGCGGACGAACCCACGGGCAACCTCGATTCGGCGTCCGGCCGCGAAATCCTGGAAGTATTCGACGAACTTCACGGACAGGGTAAGACGCTCATCATGGTCACGCATGACGACGCGATCGCCCACCGCACTACGCGCTTGGTCCGCCTGCGCGATGGACTCGTGGAAGATGACATCAGGACATGACATAGCATTTCACGGACGGGTCGGCACCGCAATCGTTTGGCTGTCGCGATTGCGGCGGATCGTGCGATTGGGCTTTCGCAGCCTCTGGCTGCACCGGCTGCGCTCACTGCTGACCGTGCTTGGCATCGTCTTTGGCGTGTGCTCCGTCATCGCGATGCTGGCCGTCGGCGAAGGCGCCAGCCATGAGGCACAAGAACAAATCCGCCGTCTCGGCAGCAACAATGTCATCGTGCGCAGCCTTAAGCCGCCTGAAGAGCAGAAGGCATCCACCAATCGCAGTTACGTCGCCGAGTACGGCTTGACGTACCAGGACGTGTCTTGCATTCGCGCCACCATCCCCGGCGTCACGATCATCATGCCCGGACGCCTCATCCGCTCGTACGTCTACCGTCTGGGCCGCCGTGTGGACGCCGAAGTCGTCGGCACCGTCCCTTGGTATCCCGAAATGCACGACCATCATGTCGCACAAGGCCGCTTCTTTACGCAAGACGAGTTCGACATCAACCAGAACGTCTGCGTACTCGGCGCACGCATGGCGGACGACCTATTCCCCATCGACATGCCCGTCGGACAAAACGTGCGCGTCGGCGGCAATTATTACCGCGTCATCGGCGTCATGGAACCGGACGCCAAACCCGTCGAAGGCACATCTCCGGATCAGCAGACCTCCGAAGGTTCGTCGCAGGCCGCCGCCACAGACCGCATGTTCATTCCGCTGACCACCGCCAAGAGCTGGTTTGGCGAAGTGCTGATCAAGCGCCGTAGCGGCAGTTTCGAGGCCGAACGCGTCGAACTGCACGAAGCGACCATCCGCGTGAATCAACAGGAAGACGTGATCGAGACCTCGGCGATCATTTCTGAAATTCTGGGGCGTACGCACAAGAAGAAGGACTACGAAATTGTCGTGCCCCTGCGCTTGCTTCAGCAGGCGGAACGCACGAAACAGATCTTCAACATCGTGCTCGGCTCGATCGCGGCGATATCCCTGCTCGTCGGCGGGATCGGCATCATGAACATCATGCTCGCCAGCGTCACCGAGCGCACCCGCGAGATCGGCATCCGCCGCGCGCTCGGCGCCAAACGCCGCGACATCGTTATCCAGTTCCTCATCGAGACCGTTATTCTCAGCGGCGCAGGCGGCCTCATCGGCGTCGTGCTCGGCATCGCCATCCCCTTCGGCATCGCCTATTTCGCAGACATGGTAACCATCGTCACTTTTTGGTCCCCCATGATCGCGTTCTCGATCTCCGCACTCGTCGGCGTCGTCTTCGGGATCTACCCCGCCTTCCGCGCCGCGAACATGGACCCCGTCGAAGCCCTCCGCCACGAATAGTCAAGCAACGCCTGAATTGGTTCAACCTAAAAAAGCAGTAGGAATTCAGAATACAGGAGTCAGAATTCAGAATGGCAACAGGTTTACGGTATCAGTCGAAGCGCGAAAACATTCACCCTGAAAAAGGCAGTAGGAATTCAGAATACAGGAGTCAGAATTCAGAATGGCAACAGGTTACGGTATCTTTCGACGCGCGAAAGTATTCACCCGTTGGGTGAACGCAGATGTTGCCGAGTTTCGTGTGTAAGTCCA
>CAIYET010000876.1 GCA_903925285.1 Candidatus Hydrogenedentota bacterium
GTATCCGAAGCTGGACATGGACGCGAAGTCGGATCGGCGCGAGGGCATTCCAGCGGATTACGCAACGGAACTGTTGGTCGTGTTCAACGCCCTGAACGACATGGAGCAGTCGGACGTTCGTTACGACACCGGCTCGCGCGGTGTGGGCCTGCTCGTGTCGGACACGCTCATGTTTCAGCGCGCCGAGCCGACGCCGTCCGACACGCATTTCGGACAGGTGTATGGGTTGGCTATACCGCTAGTCAAGCATGGCATTCCGCTGGAAATCGTCCAACTCGAGAATACCGTCCGCGAGGGTTGCCTGAAACCGTATTCGGTATTGATTCTGTCGTATGAGGGCCAGAAGCCTTTGAAGTCCGAATATCACGAGGCGCTTGCGAAGTGGGTGCATGACGGCGGCGCGCTCATTTACGTCGAGGGAGATCCCGATGCGTATCATGGCGTGCGCGAATGGTGGAACGACAACGGCAAGACGCCTGCGAAGGCTTACGAGGACTTGTTCCGGCGTTTGGGGACCACGGATATTGCGTTGTCCGGTCCCGAACCGGTTGGTAAGGGATTTGTGCGCGTGTTGCGAGAGTCGCCGACCGCATTGTCGAAGCAAGCCGACGGCGCGCAAAAGGTCATCGACCTTGTGGCCGCGATGTTCGTCAAGCAAGGCCGCGAACTGAAGACGCAGCATTACTTGCGCGTGCAGCGCGGCCCCTACATAATGGCGGCGGTGTTGGACGAGAGCGTGTCGGTCGCACCGGTGCGCATCGAGGGCCATTTCGTCGACTTGTTGGATGCGTCGCTGCCGGTCTTGACCGAAAAGACGGTCACGCCGGATCAACGGATATTCGTTGCGGACCTGGATTGGATTCGCGAACACGCTCCGACCGCGAAGGTCGTTGCCGCAGCGGCCCGCATCCGCAACGAACGTTTCGACCAAGATACGCTGACTTTCGACGTACGCGGTCCGAAGGCTACGCAGTGCCGCGCCCGCGTGTTGCTGCCGCGCGAACCGAAGTCGGTTTCGGCTGCGCCGGCGACGCCCATCGAGACGAAATGGGACGCCGCGTCGTCGACGTTATGGCTGTCATTCGAGAACTGTGCCGAGACCATCGCGTTGCGCGTGGCACTGTAGAGGATTTGTTGAGGCTTTAGGCTTTAGGCTATTAGGAAGAAAGCCTAAAGCCTAAAGCCTAAAGTCGATGAATAACTTCTTTGTTAATGGCGCGTCTTTTTGCTAAACTTGCACGGCTTGTGTCTTGAGCCGTAGTGCTAAACCGTCGAACGCAGTGGAGCCATTGGAATCATGTTAGAAGAGAAGTCCGTCGAGCGAATCGCAAACGAGTTGTCCTTAAAGCCGAGCGCGGTCGCGATGATCGCCCGCCTGCTCGAAGGCGGGGCAACGATCCCGTTCATCGCGCGCTACCGCAAGGATGCCACCGGTGGATTGGACGAGGGCCCGATCGAGGCCGTCGCGGAACGTTGCCGCCAGTGCGCGGGAGTTGCCAATCGGCGCCGTGCCATCCTCGAGGCGCTCGAGGCGGACGGCGCGTTGAGCGATGAATTGCGCGGGCGCATCGAAGCGTGCGAAGACAAGGCGCGTCTCGAGGACATCTACCTTCCCTACAAGGCCAAGCGCCGTACGCGCGCCAGCACCGCGCTCGAACAGGGACTTGGACCTCTCGCCGATTTCATCATGAAGCAACTTCCCGGCATCCAGACCGTCGACCAGTTTGCCGAAGCGTTCGTCAGGCCGGACAAGTCCATCAGTTCGTCCGAGGAGGCGATCGAGGGCACGCGCTGCATTCTTATCGAACGGTTCACAATGGATGCCGACATCCGCGCGCTGATCCTCGATTTCATGCTGAAGCAAGGCACGATAACGGCGCATCCCACCAAGAATGCCGAGGGCGCGAAGACGCGTTACGCGGCCTATTTCAGTTTGTCGGAACCGATATCGCGGATCTCGCCCACCAAGTTGCTGGGCGTTCTTCGCGGCGCGAAGGAAGGTATGCTGCGCGTGGACATCGCCATCGACGAAGTCCGCATGTTCAACGTGTTGCTCGACCACGGCCTGACGGATCCGAACTCGGTCTTCGGTGCGCAAATACGCCTCGCGCTCATCGAAGCCTATGCCCGTCATCTCCGCCCGACCATGGAGAAAGAGGCGATCGAGTTCATTCGGCGTCGCGCGGAAACGGAGGCGATTCGTGCCTGCCGCGATAACGCCCGCAATGCCCTCATGACAACGCCCGCCGGACCGATACCGGTCATCGGCGTGACCGTAGCCAAGTCCGGTTGCCACCTTGCGGCGGTCGGTTCCGACGGCGTGTTCATCGAAAACGCGATCCTGCCCTCGTTCGGCAATCCCGAAGAAGCGCAAGCCGCGGAAGATGCCTTGCGCGCGTTCATGCTCAAGCACAGCATCCATGTGCTCGTGATGGGCAATGGCGCCGGCGCGCGCGAAGCGGCGAAATTCATCAACGGCATTTTGGCCAAGTTGCGCAAGGACGGCGCGTACCTTTCAATCGAATCGTCCGTCGCGGCGTCGGCGTACGCCACGTCGTCGGCCGCCGCCGAGGCCATGCCCGGCATCGAAGCAGAGGTGCGCGAAGCCGTGTTCATGGCTCGCCGTTTCCAGAACCCGCTTGCAGTGTTATCCAAGATCGAGCCCCGTCACATCGGCGTCGGCCCACTGCAGTACGAGGTCAATCAGAAGCAATTGCGCGAAGCGTTAACGCGTACGCTGGTCTCATGCGTCACACGAGTCGGCGTCGACGTCAATGCCGCCCCGGCAGAACTGCTGCGGTACGTGTGCGGTGTGCCGGCCAACGTTGCGCAGAACATCGTGAAGAAGCGCGAGGAACTGGGCGGATTTACGTCGCGTGCGCAACTCGCCGACGTGGAAGGCATGACGCCGAAGGTGTTCGAACAGTCTATCGGCGCGCTCCTCATCCACAAAGGCGAGAATCCCCTGGACGACACACCCATCCATCCGGAAGCGTATCCCGTCGTCGAACAACTTGCCGCCAATCTCAATATGCCGCTCGCGCTGATGATCGGCAACCGCCGCGTACTCGCGCATGCCGATCTCGCGTCGCTCCAGACCGATACGCTCGGTCCGTTAGCCATGGAAGAGATCCGCACCGCATTGATGCATCCAGGCGAAGACCCGCGCGGACTCTTCCACATCCCGCATCTACAGCCGTTGCTCACGAGCGTCGAAGACTTGAAAGAAGGGATGGAACTCGAAGGCGTGATCACGAATCTGGTCGATTTCGGCGCATTCGTGGATATCGGCGTGCTACAAGACGGCCTCGTTCATCTATCCGAATTATCGAACCGGTACGTCAAGGATCCCCGTCGCGTCGTTAAGCCCGGTCAGATCGTCCGAGTCAAGATCATCAAGGTAGACAAGCAAACCCCGCGCATTTCGCTGTCGGTGAAGGCGCTGCTCGACAAGCCGCAACCGCACGGCGCCGAGAGAACCGAACGTCCAAGACGTGGCGGCGAACGCCCCACGCCTTCGGGAGATACCGATGGGAAGCAGGCGCCCGATGCAGGCGCCCCGCGCCCCGATGCAGGCGAGAGCCGTCCGCCGCGCCGCACGGAAACGCGAAAACCCGCCGCAGTAGAATCGGAAGATCAACGTCGCTCGCGCAAGCCGCGCCCCGAAGGCGCGCGCGACACGCGTCGCGAAGGCGGCGAGCGTTCGGATCGCCCTGACCGCAGACCTGATCGCGGCTCCAGGCGTCCGTCGCAAGATCAGAAGGCCGCCACGTACGGCGATGCCGGCGGCAACGTCAACACGCTTCTGGCCGATCAGTTGGCCGCCCTGCGTGGAAAGTTCAACTCGTAGCCAGTTGGTCCAATACGCGCGTTACGGCTTTTGTGCCCACAGTCTACTTGAATCAAAATTCTCGATGTGCTACCATTCATTTGTGGGCGCAATTGGCCTGCTTGGTGATGGGGGTGTAGCTCAGTTGGGAGAGTGCTTGACTGGCAGTCAAGAGGTCGACGGTTCGATCCCGTTCACCTCCACCAAATCTAAAATTTGTGCTGCTTAGAATTTACGCTGAGCAGCACTTTTTGTTAGGGCAAGGCTTGCTACTGTTCTGTACAATTATCAACGAGGTACGAGACAGGAACGGAGAAGCAAGATGGCCCACCTCAAGAAACGGGGGAAGAAGTACTACGTCTGGTTTTACCGGGATGGAAAACAGACGTGACCTATTCGTTTCTTAGGAACTCTCAGATCTGTTCGAAGTATCGACGCCGTTCCCAGTCGGTTACGCTGTGCATGAATTCGTTGATCTCCCATCGCGCGAGCGTGACGTAATGGTCGACGACGTTGTCGCCGAGCAGTTGCCGCGCGACGGTGCTCGATGCGAAGGCATCCGTGGCCTCGATGAGATTGCGGTGCAGGCGTGGCGCGTCTTTGAGGTCGTAGCCGTTCGCCTCGACGAACGGTCCGAGCGGCTCGATCTCGTTTTCGATGCCGTACAAGCCCGAAGCGATCATGGCCGCATACGCCGCGTGCGCGTTGACGTCGGCGCCGGGCACGCGATTTTCGAGACGCGTCGCCGTTCCATGGCCGCACGAGCGAAACGCGACGGTCCGGTTATCGCCGCCCCACGTGATCGTCGTCGGCGCGAACGTAAGGTCGCCGTAACGCTTGTATGAGTTGATCGTTGGCGCGTAAAGCAAATGGAAGTCGCGCGCGAGCGCCATCATGCCGCCAAGGAAATGCCGCATCGTTTTTGAGATTTTGGATTCATCGTAAAAGGCGGACTTCCCGTCTTTCCAGAGGCTCATGTGGATGTGTGCGCCGTTCGACGAATGGTCCGTGTGCCATTTGGCCATGAACGTGGCCTGGAGTCCGTTGAGCGCGGCCAATTCGCGCACGCCTTGTTTGAGCAGGATGTGCCGGTCGGCCATTTCGAGCGCATCGGCATAGACGAGGTTGATCTCGTGCTGGCCGTGGCCCCATTCGGATTTGCTGCACTCGACCTCGACGCCCGCCGCGGTGAGTTGCCTGCGTATCTCGCCAATCAGGGACTCGTCCATCGATGAGCGGAAGATGCAATAGTCGCCAATGTAACCCGAAATCGTCGTCAGGTTCGCGTAGTCCTTCGCGCGCGAACTTTCCGGCGTTTCGCGGAAGAGGAAGAACTCGAGCTCGCTCGCGGCCTTCACGGTGAACCCCATCGCGGCAGCCTTGTCGAGTTGTTTGCGCAACATCGAGCGCGGCGCGATAGGCACGAAAGTCCCGTCCTGCATCCGCGTATCGCAAATCACCAGCGCCGTCTTCGCGAACCACGGATAGAGCCGCAACGTCGACCAGTCGGGCGTAGCGACCATGTCGCCATAGCCCGTGTGCCAGCCCGTGAATTCGAGACCGGGAATCAGCATCCGCTCGACGTCCCAACCGAAGTTGCAGTCGCAGGTATGAATGCCGTCAGCCATGTCGCGCAGAAATGGTCCCGCCGCGCAACGCTTGCCGTACAGCCGTCCCTGCAAATCCACGCCCGCGACGATGACGGTATCCACCGACTCATCGGCCACCCAACTCTTCAAACGTTCCATGGTTCGCTCCTCAAGGAGCTAGGAGTTAGGAGTTAGAGCGTGCGACATTCTAACTCCTAACTCCTAACTCCTAACTCCTACTCAAATCTCGATGCGCTTGAACGTCGGCAAATAGTCCTTGTTCTTCTTGAGCATTTCCTGGACCATCTTCTTGATTTCGGCGAGCGACAGTACTGCCGCCGTCAGCGGATCGAAGGCGATGCTCTGATATACGAGTTTCGGATCGCCGGTCAGCGCGGCTTCGACGGCCATCTCCTCGACGGCAATCGTCAGGTTGTTGAGCGCGGCGCATTGAATCGGCAACGCGCCGACGTGGATCGCGTTGAGTCCGCGACGGTTCGCTACGACGGGGACTTCGACGCATGCGTCCGGCGGCAGGTTCGTAACCAGATTCGTGTTGCGCACGTTGCCATTAAACTGGAACGGTTCGCCGCCCTTGTACGCGTTGATGATCGACGCCGCGTATTCGTGACCGCGTTCGAGCGACATTGGCGCGCCTTGGGCGAACCAGTCCTGGGTATCTTTCTTCCAACTCTTCGCGGTGTGCAGATAATGTTTGAGGATGTACGCGTACTCGCCGGGATTCCAACCCGTGCCGCGCGTGCAATATTTTGCGATCAAATCCGGGCGTTTGCGGAACCACCAGTTGTACTCCGAGTTGTGGCCGCTCGATTCCGTCACGTAGTAATCGAGCGCGAGGAACATCTCGTTGCGGACCTGTTCCTCGTTATATATTTTCTTGTTGGTCGCGATCGCCTTGCGGATCAGCGGATAGGCGTCCTTGCCTTTCCACTTGAATTCCGTGTACCACGCCATGTGGTTGATCCCGGCGCAAACGTAGTCGATTTCATTCATCGGCGCGCCGATCCAATTCGCAAGCATGTTCGCAGTGCCCTGGACGCTGTGGCACAGGCCGGACGTCTGAATCTTCGACACGCGCTGCATCGCGCGGCACAGCATCGCCATCGGGTTCGTGTAATTGAGCAGGAGCGCGTTGGGACAATACCGTTCCATGTCTTTGACGATGCCGACCATCACCGGGATCGTCCGGAGCGCGCGGAAAATGCCGCTCGGACCGCGCGTATCGCCGATGTTCGTATCGACGCCGTACTTCTTCGGAATCTCGATGTCGTGCCGCCACACCTGAACGTCGCCGGAAAGGATTGTGCATAGGACCGCATCCGCGCCCTTGAGCGCCTCCTTGCGGTCGAGCGTGGCCTCGATTTTCGCAGGATACCCGCCGCGCTCGATGATAAGGCCCACCGCCTTACGCGCGAATTCGAGCCGTTCCTTGTTCACGTCCATCAACGAGATGGTCGCGTTCTCGAGCAACGGAAACGTCAGAACGTCGCGTACAAGCCCTCGTGTGAATCCCAAACTGCCCGCCCCGATAAATGCGATCTTAGCCATGAGCAACTCCTCGTGCTGAATTATGAATTATGAATTATGAATTATGAATTCAACATTCAGCATTGCGTTACGTTAGAGATCCCGGCAAGCCCATCCCGCCGGATCCAAACTCGATGATTATGGCGTGAGATCCGTCGCCAGTCAAAAACAGTTTCTCGAGCCCGCACTCATAAATTGCAATTGTGAATTATGAAAGGACATACGCAAAGGCCGTTTGCCGCTCCACATTCCTAATTCCTAATTCATAAGAGCCTCTTGCAGAACCTCGGCTGTTTAGGCTTTAGGCTTTAGGCTGTAGGCAGTGCCTACA
>CAIYET010000877.1 GCA_903925285.1 Candidatus Hydrogenedentota bacterium
CGCCGATGCGAAAACGAAGCCAAAGCGGCGTCGCAGCCGCCGCACTCCAAATCGGGCCGTTATGAAGGATTGCGGATTGCGGATTGTAGATTGTAGATTACGAATTGACGGCAATCTACAATCCGCAATCATGAGATCATTCTACGCGCGGCTCGCACTCCGGGGCAAGGCGATACGCCGCGCCCTGTGCGCGCACGCCCGCCACGGTTCACGCGTCAAGGATCTCACGTATAGCGCGCAGGAGATCATCCCTGCGGTATGGCTTCGTAATAAGGTGCAGCCCTTCTTTGATGACGAAATTCGTGTGAATGGCATTCTGACTATAGCCGCTGCTGAACAGGAAACGCATGCGCGGACATTTCGCTTGGATGCGGTCCATGACTTCGCGTCCGCCGAGTTTGGGCATCATCACATCGAGGATGGCCAAGTCGATCGCGTCGGCGTGCTCCTCGAACACCCGCAACGCCTCTTCGCCGTCGCAGGCTGTCAGGACCGTGTAGCCCGCGAGTTCGAGTATGCGGGCGAGCAGTTTCCGAACGGACTTCTCGTCTTCGGCCACGAGGATGGTCTCCGTCCCGCCCACAACCGCCGCCACCACTTTCGCTCCGACAACTTCCGCAGCCTGTTCGACGCTGGCCAAATAGATCTTGAACGCCGTCCCCTTACCTGGCTCGCTGTAGACATGAATCAACCCGTTGTGCTGTTTCACGATGCCATAGACCGTTGCCAGTCCCAACCCCGTTCCTTCTCCCACATCCTTGGTCGTGAAAAACGGCTCGAAGATCTGCTCGCGCGTCGCTTCATCCATCCCATGCCCCGTGTCCGTCACGCTCAATAACACATAGCGCCCTTCCGTCGCCCACGGGTGGTCGCGGCAATACTCGACGCCGATGACGACATTTTCCGTCTCGATGGTCAGCGTTCCGCCAGTACGCATCGCGTCGCGCGCGTTCACACACAGGTTCATCAGAACCTGCTCGATTTGCCCCTTATCCACATGGACCGTACCCAGCCGGTCCCCGGGCATATAACGCAGTTCGATGTGTTCCCCAATCACGCGATTGATCATCTTCAACATGTTGTGGACCAAGTCGTTGAGGTCCAGATCGACCGGCTGGAGGATATTGCGCCGACTGAACGCCAGCAACTGTTGCGTCAAGTCCGCCGCACGTTTCGCCGCCCCGTGCACGGTATCGAGCGCCTCGCCATGCGCGTCATCGTTTCGCGGATCGCTCCGCAGGAGATCCACATACCCCAATATGACTTGGAGTAGATTGTTGAAATCATGTGCCACACCGCCCGCCAACTGGCCCACCGCCTCCAATTTCTGCGACTGCCGCAACTGCGCCTCCAGGTTCTCCCGCGCCGCCTCGGCCTGCTTGCGCTCGGTGATGTCCAACGCGAATCCTTCGATAACGACCTCGTCGCCATCCATCTTGCATTCCGTCGAGCGATCATTGAGCCAGTGCCAGTTGCCCTGCGCATCGCGAATGCGATATTCAATGTTAAACGCAGTGCCGACCAGTGCACCGTGAACGCCTTCCTCTACGCGGGCGGTGTCGTCTGGATGAATCGAATCGTGCCAAAGCTTCGGCTGGGCAAACAACTGCTCCGGCAAATAGCCAAGAATATCCGTCACGCGGGACGAGTAGTACAGGCCGCCGTGTAGGTTCGAGTAGGAATAGACAATACCCGGTGCGCCTTCGACCAGAGACCGGTAATGCGCTTCGCTCGCCAGCAGCGCCTTTGCCGTCCGCTTGCGCTCTTCGAGCATCTTTGCCAACGTAAGGTTGCCGTGACTGAGCGCAGTGATCATGTTGGCAAGGGTGACGTAGAACTCGAACGCGGCGTTGATGGTCTCGCGATCCCATACGGGGACCCGTCCCACTGCGGCCATGTATTCTTCTTCGTCAAACCCGTATTGCGCGGCTTGGGCGCGAAATACGCCGTCATCGGGCTTTTCACCAGCGAAGAAAAACTGGCCTGTGAAGAGATTCCCGACATGCTGTCCCGCAACTATAAGGGGAGTTACGCAATCCCACAGACTGTTCTTGCACAGATAGGACTTGAAGGTTCCCGGCTGCGTGCCTTTACTCAGCACGGTATCGCATTCGATGCAGTTTTTCAGGGTTTCAGGATGGCGCCGATGAAACTTCGTGCAAATGTCCTGCCAACCGGTACCCACGAGAACCTTCCCCTTCAAATCGATGATCGAGTTTGGCACGCCGGTAAGTGTGTAGAACTCGTCCATCAGATGCTGGAGAGCGTTGACATCTACGATGTCTTCCAGTTCGAGCGGGCCGAGGTCGTCGCTTGGGGAAAGGATACTCTGGAGTTTCCTCTGGACCCGCACCTCGCTCTCGGTTAGCGCCTCCGCCGCCCGCTTGCGCTCGGTGATGTCTGAAATGATGCCGTGCCAAAGAGTGCCACCATCCGCCAGCCGCTCCGGGTGGGCCTGTGACCAACGCCAGCGCAGACCTTGCCGCGGAAGGATGACCCTGAATTCGCAATAGAACGTCTGCAAGGTACGGGCCGATTCCTGGATCGCATCGGCGACGCGGTCGTAGTCGTCCGGATGCAACCGCCCAAAAACAGGGGTGGCATCTTCCCGCACCTCTTCGGGTGTCACTTCATAGATCTCATTCATACCAGGGCTTGAATAAGGAAATGCGGAACGCCCGTCGGGATATGACCGGTATTGGTAAATAACACCGGGTACCAGCCGGGCTAGATTTGAGAGCAAAGCGTGGCTTTGTGCCAGTTCTTTCTCAGCCCGCTTGCGCTCGGTGATGTCCCGCCCAGTAGAGAGAGCGCCTATCACGTTTCCTTCCTTGTCCTTCAACGTCCGGCACCACCAGGCAAGCAGCCGTTTCTGTCCATCCTTCTGCCGCTGCAAGCTTTCTACGTTGATTATGCGTTCATCGCCGTCGAAGAGGGGCTGCACTTCGCCGTAGACGTTCTGTTCGCCCTCGAAATAGAAGGCGGCTTCCTTGCCTATCACGTCCTCCCCAAAGAAATCGAGACCCGCCTGATTCGCCCATGAGTAGACTTTATCGTTGTCCACTTCCATAATGATTTCCGGCACTGCGGCCAACAAAGCTTCCTGTCGTAAAGAAAGGGATCGTAGCGCTTTCTCCGCATCCAGCCGCTCCAGTTCACCGGCTGCCCGCACGGCCACCAGTTTCAGTATGGCCTCGGCCAGCGGGCGGTTCGCCAGAGGACTTCGTCCGATGACCGCGATCAAGCCGATCGGTTGTCCGGCATGGCTCCAGAGCGTCACGCCGACATAACTCTCCGCCCGCAGATCCTGAAGCACCTGATCGCGCGGAAAGAATTGGCACACGCTGGCTGGGAAGCAACAAACCGTCTTGCCCACCACGTCGCCGCAGGGGGTGTCTTTCAGGGCATACGTCACGTTGTCCTCGAAATGGCCATCGCACCAGACGGCCACCGTCCGAGCGGTCAATCCCTCCCCCTCCAATCGATCGATGCAGATGAAGTCCATGCCAAGGCTTTGGGCCAGGTATTGGGCCAGCGCTCTAAAGAATGGCTCCTCCATCGTGCCGCTGCTGGTTTGAGCCAGGAAGATCTGAACCTCTTCCATCAGCTTGCGTTCGGTGATGTCTTTATCCACGCCGCGGTACCCTTTGAGATTCCCCTCGGCATCCAGTATGGGCACGCCATTGGTGAGGAAACAGATTCTTTCGCCATTCCCGCGGATATTCCAATTCTCCAGGTCTCTTATGGGGGCCTTGTTTGCCACGATTTCGGAGAATATCGCTGCTACTCGAGTGGCTTCATCCGGCGGCATGAAATCGAACGGTGTCTTCCCGAGGACGTTCTCGCGGGTCGGCCCAAAGAGGTCATAACCCTTCTGCGAACTGTACGTATAGACCCCATGCGCGTCCGTTTCCCACACCCAATCGGCCATGCTGTACACAATATCGTTTAGCCGCTCTTCGCTCTCCCGTAGCGCCTCTTCGGCCCGCTTGTGCTCGGTAATGTCCTGAACCGAACCGACAAGGTGTAGGGCTGCACCGTCACCAGCGGAGTCGCGGTCGCCACGGCCGCAGAGGAAGCGGATGGTTCCGTCCGGCAACACCACACGAAATTCCAGTTCGGCTGGTTGCTTACCTTCCGCGCAATCCTGAATCCATTTCTCCATGGCGGGCCGGTCGTCGCTGTGAAGGAAGTCAAGAAAGCTTTCCGGGGTTGGAACGAAACGGTCCGGGCTCACGCCAAAAAGCCGGTATGATTCTTCAGTCCATTTGGTCTGCATCGAATCCAATGCCACAGTCCAACTTCCGATATGCGCGATGCGCTGGCTTTCGGATAACAAGCGCTCCTTTTCGTTCAACGCCGCCTCGGCCCGCTTGCGTTCGGTAAGATCGCGATGAATGGCGATCACAAACTGCTCGTTGCCCGATGTGATGAGATTGGCGGTTACCGCGATCGGGAAGGTGTGTCCGTCCTTGTGATAGTGCTCGACCTCGAAGGTTAGCGTCTCCCCGGCCATGATCCGGCGCATTCGGTCGGGCACAGGCGCTGTTCCTTCCACATCCAGCCCTTCCAGCCCCAGACGCAGCATTTCCTCCTCGGTATAGCCGTGCATGTTCGCGAACGCCTCGTTGACCGAGACGATTTTTCCAGTGGTATCGAGGAGGAAAATGCCGTCGCCCGCCTGCTCGAACAGCGCGCGATAACGCTTGCTACTTTCCTGCAGCGCCACCTCCGCGCGCTTGCGCTCGGTGATATCCGTGATGACGCCAATCAGCCCGATGACGTTGCCCGCCGTGTCGAGCACGGCGTCGGCCCGTTCGAATGCCGGGAAGACGTGCCCGCTCTTGGTGACCATCTCCAACTCGCCCGTCCAGGACTTACCGTGCATGATGTTGTTGAACATCTCCGCGGCGACCGTTGGGTCCTTGACGACGGCTTGTCCTCCTCCCGCCGCTTCCAGTTCCGCGGCGGTGGCGTATCCGAACAAGTCGGATAACGCCTTGTTCTGATAGAAATGGTGGCCCTGCGCGTCCGATATCCCAATGGCCTCATGAATGGATTCGATGGCCGCCATGATTTGCGCGAGCGTCTGTTCTGCTTTCTTCCGCTCGGTAATGTCCGTAGCCGCCCCGATGATCTTTACGGGGTTTCCCGCGGCATCCCAGATCGTGACGAAACAGTCCAACCACTCCGCGTAGGCGCCATCGCTTCTCCGCAGGCGATACTCCATCTCGTATGCTTTGTCGTGTTGGGATTCTTCCTGGATTGTCTCCAGCACGCGGGAAAGGTCATCGGGATGAATGTACTCCATCCACCTGATGAGCGTTCGCGGAAACTCACCCGGGGCGTACCCCAAACACCCGTCGATATCGCCGAAGTATTGCGCTTGTCCTGTTCGGATGTCCCATTCGTAGATGACGTCGTTGCTGCACTGCGCGGCCAGACGAAAACGCTCTTCGCTCTCCCGCAGCACCTCCTCGGCCCGCTTGCGCTCGGTAATGTCGCGGGTGACGCCTTGGATTTCCAACAGGCGGCCTTCCTGGTCGCGAATAGGCGCGGTCACGATCTCGCCGTGAAACACGGAGCCGTCTTTGCGGCGGTGAACCAGTTCGAGCCCCACGCCTTCGTGGCCCAGTTTCCCGGCTAACCGGCGTTCCAACGACGCTGCCGCGACTTCGATGCTGCCGGGTTCGAGAAGAACGCTAAAATGTTTTCCAAGGAGTTCTTCCGGCTCGTATCCAGCGAGCTTCTTCGCTACGGAATTCATGAACGTAAAGCGGCCCTGGAGATCCATTCGCCAGACGAGGTCGTTGGCGCCCTCGACGAGACCGCGATAGCGCGCTTCGCTTTGCGCGATGGCTTGCGCGGCGGACTTGGCTTCCGAATGACTGGCGGCCAGCAGCAGCCCGGTGATGGTCGCCATCGCCACGTAGAACTCCGCTAGCAACAGCCGTTGCATCGGGTCTTCGCCGCCCCAGAGCAGAGAGGTGTGATAGCCTGCGTTCACCGCCGTACCGGTTATGGTTATGACCGCCAGCAGGACAAGTGCGATCATTGTGCCACGCGTGCCAAATCGCATGGC
>CAIYET010000878.1 GCA_903925285.1 Candidatus Hydrogenedentota bacterium
AGCCTGAAGCCTGAAGCCTGAAGCCTAATTAAGAGGAGATTGCGGTAATGGCAAGGCCCGGACGGAAGTGGATGGTTGTTCTGATGACGCTTTACGGGCGTAATTGGATCACGTTGTTTGGCGGGGCGATGGCGTGGACCAGTGCTATGTTGATTGTGGGACTCGCGATCCTCGTCGTTCTCGATGTATCGAGTTCGCCCTACATCGGGATTCTCGCGTTCTTGGTTTTTCCGGGGGTGTTCGTTGGGGGATTGTTGTTGATTCCGATCGGGGCGCTATGGGAACGCTTTCGCACTGGAAAGAAGGCGGCGACGTCGGAATTGGGGCCTTTCCCCGTGCTGAACCTGAACGATGTCCATACCCGGCATGTCGTGGTTGCCGTGATTGTGTTGACGGGTTTCAACCTGTTGATCCTCGCTACGGTTTCGTACCAAGGCGTCGTATTCACGGAGTCGCCGACGTTCTGCGGCAAGGTGTGCCATACGGTGATGGAGCCGGAATTTACGTCCTACAGCGATTCGCCGCACTCGCGCGTAGCGTGCGTAAGTTGCCACATCGGTCCCGGCGCGCCGTGGTTTGTGAAGTCGAAGCTGTCCGGCCTTGGACAGGTCGTCGCCGTGTGCCTCGATAACTACGAACGTCCGATACCGACGCCTGTGACCAATCTGCGTCCGTCGCGCGATACTTGCGAGCAATGTCATTGGCCCGAGCGCTTTGCCGGGGATCGGATCAAGGTCTTGACGAAGTATGGCGAGGATGAGGCCAACACGCCTTCGAAAACGGTGTTGCTGATGCACGTTGGCGGGGGCCATGGCGGCGGCAAAGGGATTCACAGTTGGCACATCAACCCGGAGAAGCGGACGCTCTACACGCCCGTCGATAGTCAGCGCAAGGAGATTGCGCGGGTGCGCGTCGAGAATGCGAAGGGCGAAACGTTGGAGGCGTTCAGCGCGCCGGAGGGCAAGTACGACGCGGCAAAACTCGATCAATCCAAGGAACGCGTGATGGACTGCATGGATTGCCATAGCCGTCCCACGCACATTTTCCGGACGCCGGCTCGGGCGTTGGATGAAGCGTTGGCGGCTGGACGGCTCGATGCGACGCTGCCGTTTATCAAGAAGGTTGGGTTGGAAGCCTTGACGAATGCGAAGGGTGCCGAAGGCGACGCGGAACGGATCGCTGGGCATGTCCGCGAATTTTACGAAAAGGAAAAACCGGATGTCCTCGTCCAACATAGGGATCAAGTCGATTTGGCCGTCAAGGGACTCGAGGCCATCTACCGTCGCAACGTTTTCCCGGACATGAAGGTGACGTGGGGAACCTATACCAGCAACCTCGGCCATGAGGATTCGCCGGGTTGTTTCCGTTGCCACAACGACGAAATGATCTCGAAGGACAAGAAGGCGATCGGGCAGGACTGCACGATTTGTCACAACGTGCTGGCTTGGGATGAAGCAAATCCGAAGATATTGACGGAACTCGATATCCAATAAAAATAGTTGAATGCGGTATTTCCCGTGGTTGTGCGGACGAATCTCCGGTTTTTTTACGGATGCAAATCCGCACGGACTGGGGTACCGTGTGGATAGAACATTTTGTGCAGAGCTGTGGTCTGTTCAATTCGGTTTGTGTGTTATAGAGGCGATAGTTAGGAACAAAAGGAAAGGTAGGCGCTATGAACTCCAAGTATTTAAGCGTTATGGCAAGTGTAGCACTGGTTTTGATGGCGGCGTTGTTAACGGGATGTCCTCCAGGGTTCGTGCTGGAGAAGGTCACGTTGACGGCGACCGTCGATGGACAAGGCATAGTGTTCCCCGCCGGGCAGTTCGTGAAGGACATAACAGTGTATGTTGTGGCCATTCCGGAGGCCGGTTGGGAATTCGACCACTGGACCGGCGCCCTAACCGGCTCCGCGAATCCAGCGTTATTGGTGCTCAATGCCGACAAGGCCGTCAACGCGGTCTTCGTCGAGAGCCCCAGTGAGGGCGAGGGCGAAGGCGAGGGCGAAGGCGAGGGCGAACTTCCAGTCTCGGCCGATCCGGGGTTGAAAGTTGAAATCCAGAGCGTAAGCGTTCCGGCCGATCTCAAGCCGGAAGTGGCGTTTACCGCGACGGACGACAAGGGTGTGGCGTTGCAGAAGAGTGAGTTCGGTCGTCTTCGCTTCATGCTGGCCTATCTCGAGACTCCTGCTACTGGCAGCACGGCCCGCTTTCTGAGCTACATCACGACCACCACGAATGCTGGCCTGCCAACCGAATACACGCAAGCTGCGATGGATAGCAACCAACTCGCGGGCGTGACCCAAAATGCCGACGGCTCGTTCAAGTACAAGTTCAAATCGGCAATCCCAGCCACGTATTCGCAGACGGCGACGCACCGCTTGGGCGCTCAAATCACGCGTGTGTTTGCCGGCGACGGCCAGACCTATGTTGCCAATCCGTTGTATGATTACGTGCCCAATGGCGCGGCAGTCACGCAGACGCGCGATATCGTGCCGACGGAAGCCTGCAACGCCTGCCATACCCGTATCGGTTTCCACGGCGGCACGCGCCGCGAGACGGGTCTTTGCATCCTCTGCCACAATACGCAAACTACCGATTCCGCGAAGACTTCCGTGGATATGGCGGTCATGATTCACAAGATCCATAAGGGATCGGATCTGACGACTCCGTACGTGATCCAGGGCCATGGCGGCGCGACCGACCTTTCCACCGGCGTCGCGTTCCCGCAGGACATCCGTAATTGCAGCGTCTGCCACACCGGCAGCCAGCAGGTCCAGACGACTACGGCGACGAAGGCCGGGTGCGGCTCGTGCCACGACAACGTGTGGTTCGGACCTACCGACCAGACGCCAGCCGGTTATGAGAATCACGAGTTCGGCCCGCAGTTGAACGACCAGTACTGCACGGGTTGCCATGCACCGACGCTCGCCGAAGTGCACAAGACGCCCGAGCAGAAGAGTCCCGATGCCTTTGGCCTCAAGCTGGCCTTTGTGGGCGCCCCCGTACTGAATCCAGACGGCACTGTGACCATCACGGTCTCCGTGAAGAAGGGCAACGATTCGCCGGTGACCGATTTGGCAACGCTGAACCGCTTGTCGGCCACAATCGCGAACCCCGCGAGCGACTACCAGTCCTACACCACCGAGACGATCGGCGGCGCGAGTCCCCCGACGGGCACCGTCGATCCTGCGAATGCCGCGACCGGCACGTATGTGTACACCTTCAAGAGCAAGCCGGCCACCGGCACGAATGCGACCTTCGCGATCGGCCTCGAGGGCCGTGTGCAGTACACCTTCGACGGGACGAGTTACGAGCAGGGACCGGAGAGCAATCCCGTGGTCTATTTCACGGTGGATGCCGGCGTCGCGCCGGTCATGCGGCGCGAAGTTGTAGACGAGGCGCAGTGCTTGAAGTGCCACCATAAACTCGAACTGCACGGCGGACAACGCGTGAGTGTCGAGTACTGCATACTCTGCCACAACCCGATGAAGACCGACGAATCGCGCCGTCCCGCGGACCAGATGCCGCCGAACTCCGTCCAGTTCAAGAACATGATTCACAAGATCCACACGGGCGAAAACCTGTCGCAGCAGCCGTATATCATCTATGGCTTCGGTAACTCGGCGAATGAATTCGGCGACGTTCTGTTCCCTGGTGACCGCCGGAATTGCGAGATCTGCCATCTGCCGGGCACGGCCGGGCTGCCGCTGTCGGCGGAAGCCAAACCGACGGTCGTCACGCAGGCGGGAACTCTTATTGAAGCGGTCCTGCCCACGTCGGCGGCATGCACGACCTGCCACGATAGTAACGAAGCCATCGCACACGCGACGATCAATGGCGTCCTTAACTCCGATCCGGCCACGGGCGGCGTGGAAACTTGCACGATCTGCCACGACGCGGGCGCGATTGCCGACATTGCGGTCGCGCATCAAATCGAACCGTAATAGGTGAATACCCTCTGGTCATCGGGCGCCTTTGGCGCCCGATGACTTTTTTGTGGCCGGGGATCGGCGTCGTCATAGCGCTGACGGCCAAGATCCCCGCGCCATTGACGGACACGACTGTTGCACTTCGATTGAAGCCCGTAAGCGGCAAGAGCCGGGTGGGCCAAGCGTGAGCGAAAGCCATGCGAGATTTTTATGTGCACTTGGCGAGCGTTATGACAAGTAAGTCTCCAAAGATCTCTTCGTCGGCGGCTCCGAACGATGTGGGCGGCGCAAAGACTTTCGCATGGTCGGCGGTCCGGGGTAATTCGCCGAATGTACGGACGCTGTTGGTGCACGACCAAATGCTGGGCGAACGCTTATACCTGTACTGTCTGGCGCGTTTTTTGGTGGTGGCGGGGATCGTGACGGGGTCGTTGTTCGCGCGGTACGCCGTGGGCATCGAGCAGTTGGACGTCACGCGGCTGATGGGGGTGGCCTTTGCGTTGTTTGTGTACAACGCGGCCGTGTTTCTGATGGTACGCCCGTACCGGGACCACGAACGATTGGCTTCGGGGCAAAATGTCCTTTCAAGCGTAGTACACTGTACTATTCTGCTAGATTTTTTCTTCTTGACGATTGCGCTGTGGCTCGTGGGCGGAGCGCGCTCGCCTTTCCTCGCGTTTTACCTGTTTCATGTGATCATCGCGAGCGTGCTGCTTTCGCGCTGGGCTGCGTTTGCCCATACGGCGTTCGGGTATCTGTTGCTGGCGAGTCTGGTAACGGGAGAATGGACGGAGATCGTTCCCGTATGCACGCCGGCAGGTGCAGTGAGCGGTACGGATCTGCCGCTGGATGGTCGCTATGTGCTGACGGTGTTGTTCGTGTATGGGTTGTTGTTCGCGCTGGCGGCGGCGTCGCTGACGAGTCTCGTCCAGATGCTACGGACGGGTGAACGACACTTGCGTGCGGCCAAACAGGAATCGGACCGGCTTTCGGCGATGCGGCGGGATTTCCTCCAGATGGTGCTGCACGACGTGAAGTCGCCTGCGGTGGCCATCTCGCAGCACCTCTACAACCTCGAAGCGCGACTGCACGACTTGTTGCCGGAACAGGAAGCGCGGTCTCTCGAACGTTGCCAGATTCGGATGAAGGGCATGCTGGATTTTTTGCGGGACTTGCAGATGCTGGCGTTGCTCGAATCCGACTCGATTCATAAGCAAGCGCATCCGGTAGACCTTTCCGCGATGTTGGCGGCCGTGGTGGCCGAGAACCAGGATTTGGCGCAGCTCCGCGAACATACGCTCACGCTCGAGGAACCGCCGCCGCTGCCACCGGTGCTCGGCATTGAACGGTTGTTGCGCGAGGCGGTGTTCAACTTAATTAGTAATGCGGCAAAGTATACGCCCCGTGGCGGCTGCATCGCGGTTCGCGCGCGGGATGGCCATGAGTCGGTATGGATCGAGGTCGAAGACAACGGCGTGGGCATCTCGCAGGAAGAGCAGAAGCATCTTTTCGAGGAGTTCAGTTCGGTACGGCGGAAGAAGGATGCGGAAACGGATCTGGTCGCGAGCAGCGGTCTTGGCCTTTCGCTAGTCCGCCGGATCGCCGAAGTCCACGGCGGCGCGGTGAGCGTGCGGAGCGAGCGGAACCGAGGTAGTATTTTCAGCATTGAATTGCCGGTCGCGATGCGCTAGTATGTAGGTGGTGTAAAGTGGCGGAGAGCGGAGAAGGACGTTGGCATTTGCGTATCGAAGATTGCGGAAGGCTTCGCAACGAAAGAGAACGGTCTTGACCGAAAATCGCGCAACGGGCATTTTTGTTGGGCTGCGGCGGCGCCCTCCACTTGGCGTCATGCTGGCGGGGTTGCTATTTCTGGCGGGCGCGAGTTCTATCGGTCCGTCGGGCTGCGAGCCAATCAGGGGAAGCTATCTGGGAACGGAGGTCTGTCTGGCGTGCCATGACGGACGCGTCGCGTCGGACCACACGTCGTTTCGGGCGAGTATGCACAACACGGTTGAGTGCGAGGAGTGCCACGGGCCGGGACTTCAACATGTGCATGATGGCGGTCCGAACGGGTTATACATCGACGTGCCGCCTACTACGTTCACGGGCCTGAGCGACTTCTGTGCGAAGTGTCACGCACCTGAGGCTGCGGATTACGCGAAGGGTGCGCACGCGGAATCGAACGTAACGTGCCTCGATTGTCACGATGTACATGCCGCTGGCGAGGTACGCACTTCGGCCAAGAACAACCGCCTGTGCCTGCAATGCCACAAGCGCGAGTTCAACTCGACGGAAGCGATTGCGGATCATACGTGGCACTCGGTCGACCCTGCCGGTATCGGCACGAGCCGTTGCACGACGTGCCATATGCCGCCGACTCAGCGAATTGACCAGAACCTCGGCCAGCACCGGCACTCGTTGATTCCGTTGGCGCCGATTACATCCAATGACGCGGCTCAGGCGGGCGTGACGCCCGTGCCGCCGAATTCGTGTTCGGGAATCGTCGGTTGCCACGACGGTCCGAACATCTATCTTCCGCATTTCGATGTGGACAATCCTATTCATAATACGCTTCTCCAGGCGATTTTCGAGTACCGTTACCCGCAGGCGGGTGGCCTGTAGGCGATTGATTTGTGGAGCAGTTCGGATTCTTGGCCGTAGGAGCACGATGTGTGAAGGTGCAAGGACAACATAGGTTTCGGTTTGGCGTAGGGTGTGCGGTCGCGTTGTGCCTTTGCGCGTTCATGGCGTGCGTGTACGCCGCCGACGCCGCGCCGCAAGCCGCGGATGCGACTGCTACTGCGCCCGATGCGAAGCCCGCCGAAACGCCTGCCGCAGAAGACGCGGGCAAGGAAGCCCCGGTCGGCTCGAAGGACTGGATCCGAGGCCGTCTTACCATCGGTGTCGACGGCGCATGGTCGGGCAGCGATTCGAGTCTGCGCTTCGATCAGTCGCTCGATTTCCAGGTCGATCCGCCGAAGTATCCCAAGCTGCATCTCCGGGGTTCGCTGTGGATGCAGGAGGATGCGATATCGGATCCTTCCATGACGAGTGCGTTGCGGGATATCAATAACGCGTCGCAGGGAGATATACAGTTCCGGCCGCTTTACCTCTATTTCCAAGCCGATGATTTGCTCAGTAATTCCACGCTCCGGCTGGGTCGGCAGCGGGTTATCGAAGGCGCTGCGTATAACCGTATCGACGGCGTATATTTCAAGCAGCGGCTGGGTATATGGGATTACTACGTGTTCGGCGGGCTGCGGGCGACGATCTACGGCAATTCGGACGAGTCATGGGTCGGCGGCGGCGGTTTCTCGGTGCGACCGTTGCATGGTACGAAGCTCGGTGTCGATTTCTACTATAGCGAGGGCGACGACAAGAGTCTTGGCCTGTGGCGCGGTGGACAGAGTGCTGGCCACGACAATTTGCTGGCGTTGAGTCTCTGGCAAACCATCACGCCGAATTTGACCTTTTTTGGCCGCTACGCGGCGTATGACGGCAAGAACGACGACCTCCGGCTAAACCTGACGGGTTACGTTCCGTGTATCGACTTGACGTACGAGGTCGCCTTCCGCAGCCGCTTGGGCTTCCTGAGCGACCGTGTCGGCGACCTGACGGGGCTCTATCGCGTGCTGGGCGGGTTGCCGAAGAACGACAACTATTTCGTGGCGTTGCATGAGCCGCTGGGCAAGAAACTGGTCTTCTCGATCGAGGGCGAATACCAGAACGTTCGCAGCGATCCGGGTTTGGCACAAAGCCCGCGCGATTATGTGCGATTCGGGGCCGTCTTGGCGGCGGACGACTTGTTCCGGGGATTTGGCGGCAATGTCAACGTCGAGCGTTGGGATGTGGACGGCGGCGAAGGGTCGTGGACGGTCGGCGGCGAGATTACGAAGCGTTGGAAAAGCGTGCGGGTGGCGGTGGGCAGCGATTACCAACGGTACGAGGATCGCATCATCGTTTACAGCGGCAATTCGAAAATCCCGAGTCAATATGACTACACGTTCAGAGCGGAGTCGTTACCGTTCTATGGCAGAGCGGTGGCAGGCGGCAATACGTTGGCCGTGGAATTGCACGAAAATATCCGGTCCGTCTATCTGCGCGGCAAGTGGAAGATTTGCAAGGATCAAGACCTGACTGCCCGGCTGATGTTTGAAGAAGACGATTCGCCGGAATCTCCGTATTGGCGGGCGGTCATGGAATATGCGCTCCGGTTCTAAGGAGGCGAGAAGAGGCACGCATGGTGCGATCGATACGAAAGCCGTGGGTAATGGCGCTGGCTGTGAGTCTGCTGGCGGGGGCGTGTTTGACGCTGACCGGGCCGCAGTTCGCGAAGCCGGATCGTGGCCTCAAGTTTCCGCATAAGAAGCATGTGGACGAGGGTATCGCATGCGTGGACTGCCACGCTATGGCGCAAGAACCGCCGGCGATGCCGAAGCACGAGTTCTGCTCGACGTGTCACGACTTCGACCTTGACAAGCCCGATCCGAAGGCATGCGGTTTCTGCCATACAAAGCCCGACTACAAAGTCGCGCCGTTGCCCAAGCGTTTGGGCGGCGACGTTAAATTCGTCCATCCCAAACATATCGAGGCCAAAGTCGAATGTAAAGAGTGCCACGCCGATCCGGACAAAACGCCTTTCCCGTCCGGGCAGATGATGCCTTTCTGCATGGACTGCCACGCGAAGAAAAGCACGGAACTGACTGAGTGCAAGGTGTGCCACGCGCAACTGGACAAAACGGTGCGCCCAACGACGCGCGGCGGGGAACATATCGCGCACGACGCGCCGGAGGCCTGGAAACGCATTCATGGCCAAGAGTACCGTAAGGACAACGCGTTTTGCGATATATGTCACGACAAAGAGGCTTCATGCGAGGCGTGCCACCGGAAGACCCCCCCAGACAGTCATACGATCTCGTGGCGGCGCAAGAGCCACGGCTTGCGCGCGGAGTGGGACCGCGAGAAGTGCGTCGTCTGCCATGAAGAGGAATTCTGCGTCAAGTGCCACCGGTCCACCGAACCGTCAAGCCACCGGGGCAGTTGGGGCGAGCCGCTGAACCGGCATTGCGCGACATGCCATTTCCCGCCGCAGGAAACTGGATGTATGGTGTGCCACGAGTCCGTATCGCACGAAGGTGCGCCAAGATCGCCTCACGATACCGGGCGGTATCCGGTAAACTGCCGGATGTGCCATCCGAACGGAATCCCCGGCCGCGCACCGCATGTCGTCAATACCACGCTGACATGCGCCGCGTGTCATTAAGCAGAGACGTCCAGGCACTACAAGGCTACGTTTTCGGAATGACGTTGACTGAATTCACAATTCATTTGTAAAGGCGCCCCGACAATGCAAGTGCGTATCGTTTGGTTGACGTTGTCAGTTGTTGCTGCGATGGGTGTCCATGCCGGATTCGCGCAGGACAACGATGCCTGTTTCAAATGTCACGGCGCCCCTGGGTTCACGAAGCCTCTTGCGGATGGAGCGACGTCATCGCTCTATGTGGACAAGGAAGTATACAAGCATTCGATTCACGGCGACGGGCCTTGTACCTCGTGCCACGACGACATCACCCAACTGCCGCATGGGCCGGATCCGAAGCCGGTCGCGTGCGGAGGCTGTCACGATCAGGCGCAGCAATACGAGAAGAGTCTTCACGCCACGGCGTTGCAGCGCGGCGCTTCGGGCGCGGCGTCGTGCGACGACTGCCACGGAACGCACGATATTCGTCCCGCCTCGGATCCGAGTTCGAGCGTGAATCCGCACAATCTGCCGGCGACCTGCGGCAAGTGCCACTCGAATCCCGCCCTCGTGAAAAGCCACATGATCTCGATCATGAACCCGTCGGACAGTTATCTGAAGAGTACTCATGCCCAGGCGATCGCGGCGGGAAACATGAAAGCGGCGACATGTACCAAGTGCCATGGAACGCACGATCTCCTGCCCGCGCAAGATCCCGCGTCCAAAGTCTATCGGGCCAACATTCCGAAGACATGCGGCCAGTGCCACGAGACGGAACTCGATGAATACGAAAAGAGCATTCACGGCAAAGCCTTGGTGGCGGGCATTAAAGACGTGCCGACGTGCATCGATTGCCATGGCGAGCACGATATCGAAGCGTCCGAGCAGCGCACGTCGAAAGTGAACCGGCACGAGATTGTGCGCGCGACATGCACGCGTTGCCACGACAACGAGAAAATGATGTATCGCTACGGCCTCGAAGCGGGGCGCCAGGCGAGTTATATGGACAGCTATCACGGACTGGCTAGCGCCGCCGGTTCCGAGATTGTGGCGAGTTGCGCGAGTTGCCATGGAAACCACCTAATCCTGCCGCAAACCGATCCGGCCTCTTCGATTTACAAGGACAACCTCGCAAAGACGTGCGGTCAGTGCCACAAGAATGCCGGGGTCAATTTCACGGTTGGCGCGGTGCATATCATGCCGACGAGCGTCGATCAGAAGGCCCTCGGGATCGTCCGGCTGATTTACATTTGCATGATTGTCATGATCATCGGCGGCATGGTATTGCACAATACGCTGATGATGATGCGCCGGATGACCCTGAAGCTATTCGAGGAGTGGCGCGGCGCCAACACCTATCGCCGATTTACGACGTGGATGACCGTGGGCCATCTCTTGCTGACGATCTCCTTTATTGTTTTGGCCGTCTCCGGCTTTGCCTTGCGCTACCCGGAGAGCTGGTGGGCGCGGCAGATGTTCCATGGCGACACGGGCCTCGCGACACGCGGCGCGATTCACCGCGTCGCGGCGCTGTTGCTCGTCGGGATCGCGGTCGCCAACGCGGCGTTCTTGCTGCTGACGAAGAACGGACGCAAGGAACTGTGGCACTTGATGTTCATGCCGCGCGACATTGTGGGCATGTTCCAGAACGTCGCGTATGCGCTGGGTCTGCGCAAACATGAACCGAAGTTCGACCGGTACAGTTACATCGAGAAGTTCGAATACTGGGGCATGTGGTGGGGCACGGCGCTGATGATCGCGACGGGATTCTCGATGTGGTTCGTCAACGTGTTCCTCAAATTTCTTCCGAAGATCGCGCTCGATATCGTGGCGCTAATCCATTTCTACGAAGCGTGGCTCGCCGTACTCACCATCGTCGTGTGGCATCTGTATTACATGATCTTCGATCCCCAGACATACCCGATGAACTGGTCGTGGATCACGGGCCGGATCACGATCGAAGACTTGAAAGAACGCCATCCGTTGGAGTACGAACGCGAAGTGCTTGGAACTGATAACCGTTTGAACCGCACCGGTTCAAATAAGTCTGAAGACTGAAGGGCCTTCGCCCTTGCCAAAGCTGGCCGCTTGCGCGTAGGATTCCAATACGCCCGGCAGGAGAGAGACTGTATGAAGATCGTTGCCGTGCTCGGAAGTCCCAGGTTGAACGGAAACAGCGCGTTTATTGCCGGATGCTTTCTTGAAGCAGCGAAGAATCTCGGCGCCGAAACGCGGTCGTTTGCTTTGAACGCCCTCGCATACCGAGGCTGCCAGGCCTGTATGTGCTGCAAGAAAACCTCGGAAGTCTGCGTCCTGAAGGACGGCCTGTCCGAAGTGTTGGCGGCCGTTCGGGAAGCCGACGTGATTGTCCTTGCCTCACCCGTCTACTATGGGGATGTCACGGGGCAGATGAAGCTCTTTATCGACCGGACTTTCTGCTATCTTACCCCCGATTTCCACACCAACCCGCAAAGGTCTCGCCTCTTGCCGGGAAAGACGGTGGTATTTATCCAAACTCAGGGGCTTGCGGACGCAACGGTCTTTGCCGATGTCTTCCCGCGCTATAGGGAAATGATGAAATTCATCGGTATAGACGAGGCACACCTCCTCCGTGGTTGTGGTCTGTCGAAACAAGACGATATCCGTAAACACGAAGATGTATTGAAGCAGGCCGAAGAGCTTGCCATTCGAATCACGAACAGAAATGCCTCGCTGGGCTAACACCGCAATCCTCGCACGGTGTCAGCGGCGCGCAATGCCTACAACGAAAAGGAAAACCCCCGGTCTTGCCGGGGGTCACTGAACTGGGGAATGTCGGGGTGCGCTATTCGTCGTGCGACGCCGTAGCCTTGTCGAGTTGATCCTGCGTCACCAGCGCCTTCAGCGCTTCAGGATTGATGGGGTTCGTTACGCCGTCTTTTTTTTCGTTCCAATATTGCGTCCACTGTTCGGATGTTGTCAGATTCGCGGATGTTGCGTCCGACGCCCAAATCTGTTGCAGTGCGGCCCGCGATGCATTCTGCAACTGTTCGTCCTCCTTGTCCAATCCCTTTTTGATGAGCACCGGCGTGGCCGTTTTATGGCCGCAGATTCCGAGGGCATGGGCGGCGCGAATCTTCACGGCTGCATCGGGATCGATCATGCCGTCCGCGATCGTCCCTACGTCATCGGCAGCCTTGTACGAGGCCAGCAATTCGAGGACCTTTCCCCGAATCGCCGGATCCAGGTTGATCGTGTACCGCGACAAGACATCCTTGGCCCGTGCCGCATCGAGTTCCACCAAAGAACTCAATAGTTCTGGCGCAACAGTCCCTTTCGTGAAGGGTAAGCTCGTGTCGATGTACTGGAATACCGGCAATGACTTGTTCAACTCCACCAACGCTCTTCGCCCTTCATTGCGCACAGCCTCATCGGTCGACCACAATGGAGTCAGGGCCTCCCGAACTCGGTCACGCTGTTCGGTGGTCATGTCCGTGCGGGCTTCGAGCGCCTGTTCCTGTTGTTTGGCCAGGACGTCGGCGGTTACTTGCGATTCGTCGCCGGTCTTCGTGTTCGTCTCGACCGTCACCAAGGCGGCGGCGAAAGACAACGTTCTCGTACCGATATCGATCTTGACGGTGTCGGCATCCGGGTGCGAAACCACGCCGTCCAGAAACGAACCATCCGCAAAATGGATCGTGTCGGCGAATCCCCACGGTACCGCGAGGAACATCGCCACTAACATCAGGCTTTTTTTCATAGTTCGATCTCCTTTTTGTTTTGCTTGTCTTGGTCACCGTTGGTATACCGAACGCGTAAAGGTTACCTGCGTCGGATCCGCGATGTTCAAGAAAGCGGTTACACGTTTGTCATAATACACCGATACGCCACCATAATACGGGCTGGTGGACGCTGTGTACCCATTATCCACGGACAACAGTCCCAGATCGGCGCACACGAGGGCGCCTCGAACCCATAGCTTGCCATACATCCCCGAACCGTGCCGGCCGTTGCTCCGAGCCAGACCGAAGATGCTATTGTTCGTATAGAGCAATCCGTCGAACCGGAACGGCGAATAGGTGGTGGAGCCGTTGACTACCGTCTTGGTGGTGCGTCGCGCCAACTCATCGTCGTACCAGATCTGGCGCATCTTGCTATCGCTGATCCATCCATTCTTGGGCGCGAGACTCAATACTGCGGCATTCGCACCCATGTAGTATGCGTCGGCAGGATTCGTCGTCAACGCGGTCACACCTGGACTGGCGTAGTTTACCGTGTGCTCGACGAGGTTGGAATTTGTGCTGCTCGTGACGCGGTACTCGTAGACCCCGGCGCTATCGTTTAGTTTGTAATACCGCGGCGTATAGTTTGGGATATAATAATTGGCATTGTAGTCGGCATTGCCCGGCGGCGCCCACTTCTGTCGCTCCATCCGGTTGAACAGCATCAATTCCGACGAGGTAAAGCTCGTTTGGCTTTCCGGCTGCTTCTTCACGGTGTGGGTTCCGGCATAGGGAGAGACGCCAGTGTAGGTGCTGGTGCTCGTGACGGTTCCCGCGCCCGTGGGAACCACGCCTGTATCCACTACATCGGCATCCATGTAACCGACAAGTGTCGTCTTGTTGGTGCTCATGGTGGCGGTCCCGGTGGTCTTGTCTACGCGCGTGAACTGGCCTTGCCACACGTCCGTGTCCACCGTATCGATGTAGGTGCTCCCGCTTTTCGTCGTCACGTAGTTGTTCATCGCGCGCCGCGTCGTATAATCGCCCATCATGACGTTGCCGCCGGCCGCGAGGGCAAACGCGTTTTGCGTTCCATCCGCCGCTTCGCCGAATTTTCCGGCGGCATCCGCGTATGTCACGTCGCCAACGACATATACGTTGCCTGAGACCTGCAGGGAGCCGTAGCCTTTGATTACACCTTTGATGACCACGTCTCCGTTGACAGCTACCTTGTCGTTGATCGTGATAGGATTGGCCGTGGTGCCCACGAGGATGAGATTGCCGTCATACTTGCCTGTGGCCAGTTGGGTCATCGTGGCGGAATTGGTGCTGGTGGGCAGCGTGGTGCCCGAGTATGTGCCGGTGGCCGCCACGCCGACCGCGATGCCGCCCGTGATGGCGCCGGTGGCCGTGTTCATGGTCGTTTGAAATTCGGCCGTGTCGACTTTTTTGTTTCCATTCTCGTCCGGAAATGGCGGCGGGAAGCTCTGCGGCAAAGGGCCGTCCGTCATCTTCGCATTGTCCTTCGGGTAGTTAAGGTACAGGTTCGCGAACTGCGCCGGACAACCATTGCTGACGGTGGCATTGGTCAGCGCGTTGGACGTCATGGCGCCACTCGAGTTCTGGGTCATTTTTCCGTTCGTTCCGCTAAACGAGTATGCGCCAAACTTGGCGGTCGAGAAGGCGGAATTGATGGCGCTGGCGTTGAGCAAATTGCTGTTCTTGTCGAATACGCTGCCGCGCGTGTACCAACTGCCTGCGGTCCGCGAGTCGGCTTCATCGGTCCGGATCATCATCGATTCGAGCGAGGCCACCTTGATGCGGTCGCAGGTGCCGTAGGGCCTCTCGGCGTTAGTCTTCAAGACGATCGCGCCGGTGGCATCCTTCTTATACATATCCATGTTCCTGAAATCCGCGTGGCACAGGATACAATTGATGTTGTTGGCCAGGATGGCGAACTGGAATCCCGCGAACGGCGCCCCGGCGATTTTGACCGACTGCGTGGCCGTCTTGGTTTGCGGCGTGGGGCCTGTGGTCACCTGCACCGTCGCGGTCAACGCCAGCATGACACTCGAAGTGTCGTCGCAACGCGAGAGCTGCAACCCGGAGATCACTGCTCCGTTCGGCAAGGTTCTGGTATTGTTTGCGGAATACAAAGTAGCCGGGGGATTAAGGGTGACGGCCCCATCTCCGTTGTAGTCCCTTTGCACTCCGTTGAGTATTTCATTGTTCAGCACGATGTTGTTGATGAAGACCCTGTAGGACGCCAAGTTGCCCGTGGTATTGCCGTTTCCCACCACGTACGCGTTCCACACCCGCTGGATGCCGATATCGATAGCCGCCTTGCAGGCTTCATCCAGAACGACCTCGTTATTCGCGCGATTCGTTAAATTAAAGGAGTTCTGGACGGAAATCATGACCAGCACCACCGCGCCGGCAATCATGATAACGGCCATCACCGCCAACAAAAGGGCCATTCCTTCTTGCCTTTTTCCGTTAGATTGAGAGAACATAGGCCTGCCCTCCTTCTTCAGTTGTGGAGATAGACGCTGCTGCTTGCCGTCGCCGTGACAAGATCATTCCGACGGTTGATGACCGCCGCCGCCGCGAAAACGGTAATCGTGAGTACGTCTCGATCCGCACCCACCGGCACGACATTCAATGAAAATTGCACGCCGCTGAGGGTATTGGCCGAGCCGAGCGCCCTGGTGATACTGCCCTGCTGGGTTCGCCTCACGCAACGAGTAAGGGCGCCGTCGCCGTTGGTATCTTCGCCGACATCCAGCAGCCCGCTGTTGTTCGCATCTTCATTCACGAAGGTGTACGTAATCGGCTGCGAATACACCGTGCCCGTGTTACCAACGGGCACCTGAAACACTACGCTCGACGCATTGGGTACCGTAAGGGCCTGAAGTGGCGGCGTCAAGCCCGAATCGGTCTTCTTGGATGCCTGTTCGAGTTCCATCGTCATCTCGATAAGCACGTCGCGCAACGAAGACTGGACTTCGTCTTTGGTCTGTGAAAGCGCCATGGCCGAATTCGCCGTATTGAGCACAGTAAGGGTCATGAGGCTTATAACCAACAACATCGCCATCGAGATGGCGAGTTCCAACAGCGTGAATCCCCAAGTCTCTTTTTCCGGCGACGAGTTCATAGTTATGTCTCCTATTGGTCCGCGAGAGCGGTCGACAGGCGCACGCTTAGCGCATGTCCGCGCAGGTCCAGCCAGGCTACCGTTACCGTCGGCACGAGCGGATTCGCGGCCGCCGGATTGGCGCCCTCGTATGCGACCGAGAGCGTCGAGTTTCTTAACTGGGCTGGTCCCGCGACGGAGTAGCCCACTGGATATTGCGCAAGCACCGTAGCGAGGCTGGTAGTCCGAGCGTTGCGCATCTGGCTCAGCGTCGCGCGGCACAGGTTCATCGCGACCACTCGTTGGTTCTGCATGTCGACTACGGCATAAAACGAAATCAGACTCTGGGCGGCCACGCCAATCGTCACGGCGAATATGGCCATGGCGATGGTCAGTTCCAGCAGGGTGAACCCCTTTGATTCCATATTATGTCTTGCCGCATTCGCATTCATGGGCTATACCTCCAAAATCTCGCGTTCAAGTTACAGAGCAACCCGCGTGCCGCCTTGCGTCGTGCGATGTTTCATCCTTCTAATCTTGACATTATCCCGTGCTCTTGTCAACCCTATTCGCGTTGCGAGAAGTCATAAACCTCGATGTGGCAGTCAATAATGAATCTCTCGGCTGGCAGAACGCGGAACACGCGCATCGAGTGCGGTGAGGCGGGCGTGCCAAACGACGCCCATAACACACTGACAAAAATTGGGCGCAATGACTGATTTTTGGCGCTGAACGAATCCAAGGAAGGTCGAACCGGCATTGTCCCGCAAGCGAGTCTTCATCGTTATGTATCCCCTCAACCCAGAAGATCGTCCATGTCGAAAACGCGCAGGTGCGTGCCCGCTTTGTCGAGCAGCTTGGTCTTGACGGTCAGGTTCTCAGTTATGGCCAGTGGGATGCTCGTTGCGCCACTTCTCCACGGCCTCTTCAAAGCCATCCCAGTCCTCGGGCCCATAGGGCCAGGCTAGTTGGGAAAGATCGGTTACGGGCTTGACTCCCTGACGGCGCGCCACCTCTTCCACGCTGAGGTCGTCCCAGAATCCGCCATAACGCGGATCGGGTTCCTTCCCGTTTCCGGTCAACCGCCGCAATACCTCCAGGACTTGTAGAAATTCGTCATAAGGCAGTACGGCAAATCGCGGGTCGCCATCCTTCGGCAGTATCTCTGGATGCAGTTCAAGCATGGATTACCTCCATTTTCGCGTTCGTACCGCGCTGCAAGTGTATCACACTTTCACCTCGACGGTGATCGTGGGAAAAACCGCCCCTGCGGACCGCTACTCGATGCGTCCCGCGCCGTCCGCCGGCGACGATACGAAGGTCGCGCCCGTCAGGCCGGTTTGCCTCTTATAATTCGACAGCAGCTCCTCGCAAAATGCCGATACGGCGTCCGTGGCCACGAGGTTGATTGTGCAGCCGCCGAACCCTGCACCCGTCATGCGCGCGCCGCGGCAACCGGACAAACCGCGGGCGATCGAGGTCATCGCGTCCAACTCCGGACACGTCACCTCGTAATCTACCCGCAGACTCTCGTCCGACGCGTTCATCAGGTCGCCCAGCGTGTCCGCGTCGCCGGCGCGCATGGCCATACGTGCCGTTTGCGTGCGCGCGTTTTCGGAAATGATGTGCCGTGCACGACGAAAGGCGGTGTCCGATAACGTGGTTTTACATTCGAGAAGGTCGTCCATGTCGAAATCGCGCAGGTGCGTGCCCGCCTTGCCCAGCGCTTTGCCCATGCCTTCCACCGCCTCGCGGCATTGGGCCACGCGCTCGTTGTACTTCGACGACGTCAGACCGCGGGCCACGCCGGTATTCGCAATCACGAACGTCGCCGACGCAAACGCCACCGGCACGAGTTCGTATGCGAAGCTCCGGCAATCGAGGAATAACGCGTGCCCGCGACGTCCCATGCGCGAGATGAATTGGTCCATGATCCCCGTACTCAAGCCCAGGAACTCGTTCTCGACCCGTTGCCCGAGGCGTGGCGCCTCTGCGCCCTCCACTTGGAAGCCGCCCAGCGCTTCGAACATGGCCAAGGCGGCCATCTCGAGGCTCGCGGAACTGCTAAGACCGCAACCGATGGGCACATCGCCCACGATAAGCAAATCGGCCCCTACGAGCGGCAGGGCAAGCTTCGCGACTTCGTTGGCCACGCCGACCACGTAATCGAGCCACGGTTCGTCCACATTGCGCACGCGCCGCTCGAGGTCGGCTTCCGCGCGCCGCTCGAGGTTCGCAGCGAACGCGTGAAGCCGCATGTCCGCACGCCGACGCGCCACGATGACGGTCTCATGTTCGATCGCCATCGGCAGCACGAAACCGTGATTGTAATCCGTATGCTCGCCAATGATGTTGACACGCCCCGGTGCGCGAACTACCAACTCCGGCGCACCGCCGAAATGTCGAACAAACGTTTCCTTTGCATCCCCGATTCGTATGCTCATATCCGTATCCAGAAGGTTTTAGGCTTTAGGCTGTAGGCTGTAGGCAGTGCCTAAAGCCTAAAGCCTAAAACCTAAACCTTATATCCTTGCGGGTGCGCCCGTCGCCAATCCCAGGCGTCTTGCACGATGGTTTCGATGTTGCCGCGACAAGGCGTCCAACCGAGGATACGCCCCGCTTTCTCGGACGACGCCACCAACCGGCCGGCGTCGCCCGGACGCCGTTCGCCATATTCAACGGGAATCGTTTTGCCCATTACGCGCTCGACGGCTTGAATGATTTCGAGCACGCTGTGCCCGACCGAGTTGCCCAAATTGACGATTTCGCTTGCGCCGCCTTCGCGCAGGTACCGCATCGCGAGCAGATGCGCGTCGGCCAGATCGGCGATGTGGATGTAATCGCGGATACAGGTCCCGTCGGGCGTGTCATAGTCGCGCCCGAAGACGGTCAATCGCTCGCGTTCGCCTATCGCGGCAAGAATGACCAACGGAACGAGATGGGTCTCGGGCTTGTGATCCTCGCCGTGGCGATCCGTCGCGCCACATGCATTGAA
>CAIYET010000879.1 GCA_903925285.1 Candidatus Hydrogenedentota bacterium
CGCGATGTCGTGCTCTTTGTTCGACCCTTTCAGGGTCGATGGTCAGGCATTTGTGCCCGTGGGTGGCAACCCACGGATACAAAACCAACATCCATCGACCCTGGAAGGGTCGCACTAGGTCCATATCATCGTTAATAAAGGTCGCGATGTCGTGCTCTTTGTTCGACCCTTTCAGGGTCGATGGTCAGGCATTTGTGCCCGTGGGTTGCCACCCACGGCTATTCATGTTTCTCCCCTCCGGGGAAATTGAGTTGAGGCAACAACTTTCCGAAAGATTGAAACTCTGATAAAGTACGCTAAATCTGGAAGAGCCAGAATTATCTTGTGGTATGATGACAAATATCGACCCCTAAGATGCCGGATGAAAACACGGATTGCGAAGGGAAAACACTCGTGGCAAGAACGCTTGGATCAATCCTTTTCGCCACTTGGGGCGCGTTGCTGACGTATGCCCTATCGCCCGCGATTCAAGCAGAGGGCGATCCGCTGGTCAGGCACACCGTCTACGGTGATGTGGCCGGCCTTGCGGTAAAAACGGCCATCGAGGACGAGCCTATCCAGACCTATACCTGGCTCGGCGTTCCGTATGCCAAGCCCCCTGTGGGCGAGTTGCGCTGGCGGGCGCCCCAACCGCCGGAACCTTGGACCGGCGTCAAACAAACCAAGGCATTCCGCGAGCCGTGCGCGCAGTATGGCGGTCTGATGGCTATGATGGATTGCGGGAAGATCGGCGAGATCATCGGGGGCGAGGACTGCCTGTATCTGAACATCTGGCGGCCCCAGACACTGGCGGATAACCTGCCCGTCTTCTTCTGGATTCACGGCGGCGCAAACTGCGTGGGCCAGGCGGCTATGCCGGTATACGACGGGTCGAATTTCGCGGGGAAGTCCAACGTGGTTTTCGTAAGCATTAACTACCGCATGGGACCCCTGGGCTGGTTTACGCATCCCGCGATGCGAAAAGGAAATCCGCTCGACGCCTCCGGCAACTACGGCACCCTCGACATTGTCCGGGCGCTGGAATGGGTGCGCGACAACATCGCCGTCTTCGGGGGCGATCCGCATAACGTCACCATCGCGGGAGAATCGGCGGGCGGCGTAAACGTGTATTCCATGTTGGTTTCGCCGTTGGCCGCAGGACTCTTCCATCGGGCCATATCGCAGAGCGGCGCACCCTTTGGCAACCCGTTCGAGAAAGCGGATAGGAAAGCCGGAGACGTCTTGGTTCAACTCATCCGGAAAGAGGGACTCGCAACAACAGAAGCCGCCGCCCGGAGCTATCTCGACAACAAGGACGATGCGTGGATTTCGTCCTATCTCCGGTCGAAGACTGCAGCAGAGATACTGGCCTGCTACAAGCATGGTCCGTTGGGAAACCTAAACGATTTCAGCCAACCATTCGTGGACGGCGTCGTACTGCCGCTCAGTCCGTTCTCGGCGTTGCGCCAGGGCAAATACAACCAAGTCCCCGTCCTGCTGGGCAGCAACGCCGAGGAACTCAAGCTGTTTCTACCATTCAAGATGTCCAACCTGACCGAGACCGAGCTGTGTCGGATTCTCCGCGGAATAGATACCAATGCGCCTAGTTTTCGCCTTGCCGATCACCTCAAGCCTTCGATGTGGCCCCTTTATCACGCGCTCGGTATCCTGGGTGGCGTCGGGTTCCAATTGCTGGGGGTTGACCTTCCCGCACACTTCATGTGCACGTATCAAGACAACGTCTATGCGTACCGATTCGGCTGGCACAACGAGCCTAAACCGTTCGATTTCCTCATTGGCGCTGGACACGCCATCGAGATACCGTTCGTCTTCGGGAATTTCCAGAGAGATGAAGACAGCATCCTGCGGTTCGCATGGAGCGACGCAAACAAGACGGAGCGAAAAATACTTTCCGCCCGCATGATGTCCTGCTGGGGCAACTTCGCTCGAACCGGGCAGGTTTCCGACGTCAAAAACAACGGCGGAAAGTACGACGGATTTAGGGTATTTGCGGTGCGAAGCTCGGCGGATTGGTGGCACACGGTGTGGGCACTCGGCTCCGTCCTGGCGGCGACAACCATCGGTGTTGTATTTCTGATCTTGCGCTATTTGAAAGGTGTCACATGGCCCACAGGATTCATGGCGATCGCATGCGTTGTATTCGCGGTTGTTCTCATTGTCAGCCTCGCGTCTGGGATGACAGGCGTTGCGGTCTTCACGCTCACGTGCCTGTGCGCGACCGGTTTGGCGCTTCCATGCGCGGGATTATGGAATCGCTCGAAACCGAAGGCCCTGCCCGCAACGGGGATTGCGTCATCCATCGTAGGCGCTTGTCTCGCATTCGCAGGCCTGTTGCTCGGCGTCGGGGACCTGGACTATTGGGGCCTCACGCTGGCGATCTACGGACTAGCAACGGCCGTGGCTATTATTGTCATGCTGCTTTTGATCCTACGGTGCCTGAGACCTGATGCGCCAGAGGCAGCGCAGGTATGATTGCGTTCTAAAACTTACTCGGCGGTTTCTATCAAGAGGAGTGACGGATTATGAATACGCACGATACGCACTTGTCCGGACAAACACCGCAGGGATCCATGACCCGTCGGCATTTCGTGGGCAACATGGTTTCTGCCACCGCGTCGATCTCGCTGCTTGGTTCGGCGGCAGCCACGGCGGCAGACCAGTCTAAACGCAAGATCAAGCTGGGAATCATCGGGTGTGGTGGCCGCGGAGCCTGGTTAGCCGGGCTGTTCAACAAACACGGCGGCTATGAACTGCACGCCCTGGCCGACTACTTCCAGGATGCCGTGGATGCGTGCGGCGACGCCGTCGGAGTAGACAAGACCCGTCGATTCACCGGTTTGTCCGGATACAAGAAGCTCTTGGATACGGGGATCGAAGCCATAGCCATCGAAGACGTCTGTTATTTCTATCCGGAACAGGTGAAGGCCGCCGTCGAGGCCGGATGCCACATCTACATGGCGAAACCGGTCGCCATAGACGTGCCGGGCTGCATGTCCATCCTGGCCTCCGGGAAACTGGCCACCGAGAAGAAACGCTGTTTCCTTGTCGATTACCAGATGCCCACCGACCCCGTAAACATCGAGGTCGCCAAACGCATATGGGACGGCGGACTGGGTATGCAGTTTGCCGTCACAACACTTGGCGGCGGTGGTGCAGAGGCCATGCGCGCCGACCCGCCCAAAGAAGAAACCATCGAAAGCCGTTTGCGCGGGTTGATTTGGAACAACGATATCCCGCTGGGCGGAGACCTGATCGTCAACTACGATATCCACGCCATCGATACCGCCATCTGGATCATCCGTCAGCGTCCCATCAGCGCCATTGGATGCGCGCGGTTGCGCAGGCCGAATCCCCAGAGCGATTTCCGCGACCTCTACTTCGTGACATATGAATGTGCCGACGGACTTCTCTGGAACCACCAGACCTACGAGATCCCCGACCACGGGCGAAGCCTGGTCTGCAACATTCACGGCCAGCTTGCCAGCGCCCAGATCAGCTATTGGGGAAAGTCGTTCCTCCGGGGCGGGCCAAAGCATTACGGCGGCGGCGAAGTCATAAGCCTTTACGACCAAGGGGCCATACGCAACATCGACGAGTTCTACCGCTCCATTATTGACGGCCAATTCGACAACCCCACCGTCCAACGCGCCGTGGACGGAACGCTCACGGCGATCTTGGGCCGGGATGCCGCTGCCCGTGGGACCAAGCTGACCATGGAAGAAGTCATCAAGGAAAATGTAAGGCTTGAACCTGACCTGACCGGTCTGAAGGTCTAAGCGGGTTTATACCCGGCATCGGCGCGGCAGATTTCAACTCGACATATCCTTCGTCAGTCTTCCACAGTTCCGAGCCGTATGTCCCATGTCCCATCGTTCAACCTAATTCCTTGGGTCTTGTTAGAAGTTGATCTGCTGCGTCGCGCCGTCAACTTTCTCGACGACCAGTCGGCATTGCGAGCCTCCCGCAACCGTCGCGGCGTAATGGCCTTCGCCGGGCGTACTCGAATCGACTGCTTTCCACGCGCCCGAGGCGTCCTTCGCCTGCACCTCATACCGCGCGATACCGTCCTCGTTCGTATTGGTCCAGCACACCTTGGTGTGGCCATCGGATAGGCCAAGCTTCTGGGTTGTCACGCTTTCGGAAAGGGTCTTGCAGGTTGCGCCGGTGTTCTCATAGCCCCACCTGTCAATCTGGATGGATGATCCGCCCGCGTTGCTCGACACCACATGCAGCCACCCATAGCGAAGTTCACCGCCCAGACTGCCGAATTTTACGGCAAAAAACTTGTCGGCTACATTATCGGGAACACGCCTCAGATCGGCAAAGCCGCCCATTGCGGCATTGACCGCAACTCCCGCGTTGTGTGCAACGGCGTAAGCTCCCGCAGTTCCATTCAACTGCCCCCCACCCAGTTGCGAGCTAAAGTTGATGCGGTTACTGGTGCCACTACCATATGCGAGATTCCACATAGCGCCTTTGCTACATGCGTAGAGGCTGTTGTGGCCGACCGCAAATACCGATTGTCCCCCGTTGGTTCCCTTGATGGAGCCCGAGACAAACCCCGCCTTCGCGCCCCCGCCAGTCAAACACACCGCCACGCCCGCGCCCGCCGCCAGTATCGCCGAACATTTCCGATTTGATAAGCTTGTGTTTCTCATGACGATTCCTTTCTGCGGCCTCAGGCCATTTTTCCTGGTTGAACGACATCCAATGACGAGAACAACCCCTGCAAGCTGCCCGCCGCCACCTGGATGCGGTCACGGAACACGACGGCTCCTTCCGCATCAAGAATAGTCACCCGTTGGTTCTCTTGGTCCACCCGTACTGTGCGACCGTCAATCTCGACTGCGAATTCTCTCTCACTCATCCGTATTCCTCTCTGTTCAACCTAATTCATTAGGTTTTGTTAGAAGTTGATCTGCTGCGTCGCGCCGTCAACTTTCTCGACGACCAGCCGGCATTCGGAACCACCCGCAACCATCGCGGCGTAATGGCCTTCGCCGGGCGTACTCGAATCGACTGCTTTCCACGCGCCGGAGGCGTCCTTCGCCTGCACCTCATACCGCGCGACGCCGTCTTCGTTCTTGTTCGTCCAATGCAACTTCACTTGGCCATTGGACAGGCCCAACTTCTGCGTTGTCACACTTTCCGACAACGTCTTGACGGAAGCCCCAGTGTTCTCGTAACCCCATTTGTCGATGGTGATGCTGGTTCCGGTTCCGTTGCTTGAAACGACATGCAGCCATCCGTAACGAGTGCCACCCTTAACAAATCTTGTCGCGATGTATTTGTCCGACACGCTATTGGGCACTTGCCTGACGTTATCGAAAGTTCCCATCCCATTGCTGACAGTGACGCCAGCGGGGTGCATTGCGATATATTTGCCAGGGCCGCCCGTCCTATTCAATGGACAGGACATGGAAATGGTGCCGGTATTGAACACGATGCGCCCACTGACCACGTTAAGATGCCAGCTAATCGAACCTCCAAAAGCCTTTGGGGATCCTCCAACGCCAAACACCGAAGTAGTGTTGCTGACTCCCTTAATGTTTCCGGTAACGAAGGCGCCCTGCGCACCGCCCCCTGTCAAGCACACCGCCACGCCCGCGCCCGCCGCCAACATCGCCGAGCACTTCCGTCTTGATAAAGCTGTGTTCTTCATGGCTATTCCTTTCCTCGGCCTCAGGCCATTTTTCCCGGTTGAACGCTATCCAAATGCCGAAAACAACCCCTGCAAGCTGCCCGCCGCCACCTGGATGCGGTCACGGAACACGACGGCTCCTTCCGCATCAAGAATAGTCACCCGTTGGTTCTCTTGGTCGACCCGTACCGTGCGCCCGTCGATCTCGACTACAAATTCTCTCTTGCTCATCTTTGTTTCTCCTTTGATCAGGGCAGTTTCTTGGCTCTGCTCCGGTTACATCAACTGAACTTCACGTTGGACAAATCGTCTGGCTGCATCCGGCAAAAAACAACAACGAGAGAACAAGCGTTGAGACACGGAACCGATTTCTTGCGTCGCACATCGCTTGCTTCTCTCTGAATCAAGGCCGGTGAAGTTTTCACTTGAATTATTCTATATAGAATCGTATATTATTGTCAAGTGGAAAATGTCTGAGTGTACTCATTCCTTGCGTCATGAAAGCAGTTCGTATAATGCCTTGTGGGACGGTGACGGCTTCGGTCGGAACCGTCAAATTGAGGTAGAAGAAGGTCCAACAATGAACAGAACGGTCAGACACCATGGCGATGTCCTCTGAAGAACTTGAAAGACTCCTGCGGAAGTCCGTGATGTTGAGCCGCAGCAGTTCCGAGCCGCTTCATGCCCAACTCACGCGTTCTTTGCGCAATCTCATTCTTCACAATTTCGACGATGGGGAATCGTTTTACCCCGAAGAAACGCTGGGTGAACGCCTTGGTCTTTCCGTCGGAACCGTGCGGCGCTCCCTGACCCGGCTTATGGACGAGGGGATTCTGGACCGGCATCGTGGCCGCGGTTCCTTTGTCAGGCGAAACACCTCCTCGCGGGGAAAGGGGTTTCGCGTTGCGGTAGTCCTCAACACGTACGACTCCTTCTTCAATCGCACGCTCCTCCGGGAGATTTCTTTCCTATGCCAGCTACGCGGCTATCTGCTTGACGTGAGCAACCCGGGCCAGGACCGGCGCGTCTCTACCATTCTCGGTCCCGTGGCGATCCAGGAAAAGGGACTAGGGTTTCTGCTCCTTTCGCTTGACCAGGATTTCACCTACGATCTGTGCCGGGGCGCTGAGGAACGGGGCATTCCTTTCGTGAGCGTGGACACCCCTATTCCCGGTTACGCGGGTGCTGAGGTAAAGGTTGCAAATCGAAAGGGAATTGAATTGGGCGTGACGCATCTTGCCCAACTTGGACACCGCCGAATCGTACTGCTACTTTCCGAGGACCCGTTCCACGCCAACATTGTCGAACGCGTCGAAGCGTTCAACGAATGTACTGCGGCCCTCGGCATTGATGGTTTCATCGTCGAATCGGCGCCCGACCCCACGTTCGAGGACCGCAGCCATGCCATGGTCATGTCCACCGAGGAGCGTTACGATAACCGAATTAACGCCCATGTTACGCAACAGGTGCGCGACACGGGAGCCACCGCCGTGTTCTGCGTTTCGGATATCGGTGCGTGCCTCTTGATGAAACGCCTGCACTTGGCAGGCGTCCGCATTCCGGAAGAGATGTCCATCATGGGTTTCAATGACGAGGGCATCTGCCGCCTGGTACATCCCGAATTAACCACCATCGCGCAGCCCTATGCCGAGATGGCCGCGCAAATCATGAACTTGCTAGAAACCTATGAGGCCTGCCCACAGCATTTCAGACTCGAGCCCCGTCTCATCATCAGAGAAAGCACCGGCCCAAGATTGGTTCAGACCTGAAACGATATGGCTCGCTGGAGAAATCGCGCGCCAAGCCTTTCCTATTCTGGTGGCGGTTACGAGAAGATCCTGGGACTCTTCATCGCTCACAACGTTGCTACTGACGATCTCGAATCCTGCGGCTCGGATTTCTTCAAGGATGCTCTCGGGCAAACCGATATAGCGCACGGCAATATCATCGACGAAAATACATCTGGATGCGGGGTCGCATTGGGCGGCCATTGTCTCGCCGCACATCGTGTTGACCAAGAATGCTCCTCCCGGCCTCAAGATGCGGAGGGCGTTTTTCAGAAAGACTGGCCTATCATCCCCGATTATGCAATGGAGACAATGACCATCGAGGACCACGTCGAAGTAGCCATCAGGGAAGTCGTGCAAGTCTAGAACGCTCCCGACCCGGAAGTCGACGCTGACGCCATGTTTTTGGGCGCGCTGCATAGCCCATTCAATCGCCGTCGGCGCGATGTCCACGCCATAGGCTTCGTATCCCTTCTCCGCCAGCCAGACCGTTATGTTCCCTGCGCCACATCCCAGTTCGAGAAGTCGGCCCCGCTTTGGCACGTATTCCGGTTTCAGGGTTTCTTCCAGACAGCCCCTGAACTTCTCGCACACTTCACAGGGATCCCAGCCCGGCTGTCCTTCGTCCTTCAACATCTTGTATCGGCGGTCATGCATTTCGTAACACGTTTTCACGGCGATTTCATCCCATTGCGAGATCCAAGATTAGGGCATTCGTCCGGTGATTGGCATGTGTCCGCTTCCACTTGATAGTCATTTTACTTTACCTTTGGGTGGAAGTCCAAGAGCTTATGGTCAACGCGGCGCTCAGATTGGATGCCGCCTGCGCCTCAATGCGGGCCGCCGTGGTGGTTCTGGGTGCATCGGGAAAGCTGACCGCCGCGCAGATTGAGACTCGCGCGGCCTACCGTCACATTGCCGTGCGCAACGCCGTTACAAGGCGAGGCTTGGATTTAGACAGCCTCGTTGAGATGGCGAACTCTCACGTCGCGAAACATAGTCCGGGATTCCCAAACGGTGAGAGCCAATGCCCCGTAACGAAAGGTGGCATCGGTAACTTGGTTGACGAGGGCGCCATCCACGTAGGTGGTAATGGATTGTCCCCGAACCGCGATTCGCAAAGCGTACTCTTGCTGATGCTCCAAAGGATAGTCCACAACACTCAGCCGTGTTAGCCCGGGGTGGCCGTCCGGCCCTGTTTCGATCTTCTTGACGGCAATGGCCTGCCAGCCCATCATCATGTCGATATCGTAACAGCAGTATGGCTCCTCGGTAAGCCGCACGTGCGCAATAATATTGCCGCCTCCCAGTGCTGTGACAAGCATGGATACCTCGTAATCGGCCCAAGACTCGTCACCTATTATGATGCCGGCTCCGCCCATTGAAGGACTACTGCCAATGACGCCATGGTCAATTGCGCGCCAGTTCTCGTCAAGCGCCGACTCAGGTTCTGTGGAATGAGCGCTCGAACTGCCTCTTGGCAGCCGCCAGCCTTTCAGTCCGTCCTCCAATAGGGATTCGTAAGGCATTGCGCCAATCTCACTGTGGATGACTTCCCGGAAGTCATTGGGGACAACCAAATCTCTTCCCGATTGCTTCTTCATGGCGATAATCTCCTTTTTCAGTTTGTTTCGAGCATGATGGAGGCGACTCTTTACGGTCCCTGGAGGAACGTCAAGTAAAGCGGCAACATCTTTCAACGGCATGCCGCCGAGATGATGAAGGAGAACCACTATTCGATCCTTTGACGTAAGCGACTCGATTGCGGCCTGAATGATGCGGCTTGTCGGAGCCGGTGAGCCTTCCGATCCGCCGAGCAAGTCCCTTGCGGTCTCTTTGCCAAACGCCGCGAGGCATGTCGTGTTCAAGATACGTCGACGACGAAGCGCCAGTGACTCATTTGCCACGATGCGATACAGCCAGGAACCAAAACTTTCTGGCGTGCGTAACGCGCCAATACCTTGGAGCGCCTTGATCCATGCTTCCTGGATGGCCTCCTCAGCGTCCTCGGGGCTATGGAGAATTCCCATGGCCACGCGATATCCCGCCCGTCGATATTGGGCCACAAGCTGCGACAGCGCGTGCGAGTCGCCCTGTTGTGCCCTCCGGATCAATCCGGTGTGGTTCGTTTCATTGGCGGTGTCGTTCATTCCTAAGACTCCATAACCATAGATGCTCGCAAGCCGAGAAGGTTCGACGGCAAGAAGCGAAATAATGGAAAACGAACTGGCAAAACCCATCTGCGTCTCGATATCGAGCATTGCAACGCTGTCAGCACCGCTTGACCAGTATACGACAAGGACTTGGGGCGCTACTGACCATTGACGGTGCCAGGCTCTTTCAGAGCAGCCTCTTTTCCGGCGACACAGACCCATGCTGGCTTTGGCTTGTAGGAAGAAGATAGCATGGTCGCCCCTTTGATACACAGGCTTCGCGTTGTATTTCGGGGCAGATGTCTTCTTCGACAGTTTTCTTCGGCATCTTGACAGATGGGAGGTTATCGAATGGGACAACCGATCGGTATGACGAACCTGGCATTGATCGGTAGTCCGCGAAAACAAGGGAATACCGACATTATGGCGGATGAAGTGCTCAATGGCGCCATGAATCGAAGGCGCCGCCACTTCTCGCGCTCCTGCAAACGGATCGTTGCGCTCAATTCGCCGATGATGGCATGACAGTGTCGAGAGCATATTTCGTGCGCGAGCAATTGGTGAGGACAGGGAAGCGCGAGCGCTAAGAACGACTGAACGTGAGCAGTAAAAAACGGCGCTCGCGAGCGGCAAATACGGGGAAAGTCATTCGGGGGAGTCGGCATAGAGGCAACGTTGGTATTGTGTCATTCGCGGTAGGGGTGGCCCGTAAGGGCCATCCCTACCGCGAATGAACGCGGCTCAGCATACTTGCATCCTTCCGCGTCCCTATGCTACGATTCATTTACTCAAGCGCGTACCCGTAGCTCAATTGGATAGAGTACTTGGCTACGGACCAAGGGGTTGGGGGTTCGAGTCCCTCCGGGTACGCCATTATAAGTTAGTATAGCGCAGCGGCTTACGATAAATAAGCCGCTGCGCTTTCTCTTTGCCCTCTTGACAGTGTGGCCCAAACTGTGTCAGAATCAATGCAGTAAAGTGCGTTTCTGGGCGGTTATGTGCGCTGAGTTCTTGTAGCGGAAAGGTCACTAAATGGCGAGTCTTTATCGTAGAGACGGCGTCTATTACATAAAATTCTACGAGAACGGGAAGAGAGTTCGTCGTTCTCTCGCAACGTCCAGCCGCACTCAAGCCATCAAACTCAAAGAGCACATTGATCGCGACTTGGCAAACGGGAAATTCATCGTAGACCAGAAAGACTCTCCTGTCAACGTATTCTGGGCTGAGTATTTCAGTTGGGCAGGAGACCACAAACGTCCGGCGACTCTCGCTGCGGAGAAAATATTTTGGCGACAATTCATCA
>CAIYET010000880.1 GCA_903925285.1 Candidatus Hydrogenedentota bacterium
TATTTCCTTCGCGTCTCGGAAGTTTTGTAGGGCGTTTTGCCTCAATGGGATAAATCGCTGATTCATTCGTGTGATTCGTGTGATTCGTGGTTCAACTGCCGTTTCTGCCAGGGTGAAGAGGCCCGCCTTTTTCACACTTCATCCTTGTCAACTCAATACACCGGCGTACACCAGGCGCGGTACTTCGGAAGGCGGCCTTGGACGACGTTGAAATACACGTCTTGCAGCTTCTTCGAGATTGGCCCCGGCATGCCCGAACCGATCACACGGCGGTCGACCGAGCGGATCGGCGCCACTTGCGCGCCCGTGCCGCTGAAGAACAGTTCGTCGCACACGTAGAGTTCGGTTCGCCCGATGGGTCGTTCTATAACTTCGAGGCCAAGTTCCTCGCGCGCCAACTCGATGATCGTGTTGCGTGTGATGCCCACGAGAATATCGGCGGTGGGCGGTGGCGTGATGAGTTTGCCGTTCATGACCATGAACAGGTTCATCGCGCTGCCTTCCGCCACGGTGCCGTCCTCGCGCAGGAAGATTGCTTCGTCGAATCCTGATTGTTTCGCATCGGTCGCCGCGAGCGACGAGTTCAGGTAACTTCCCGTGGCCTTTACGCGCGACGGAATCGCGTTGTCCGACAGGCGTCGCCACGACGACACCGCGATGTCCAAACCCGACTCGATGTCGCAGTAGTCGCCCAGCTTGATTATGTAGCAGCAGAAACTGCTCTCGACGCCACGCAACTTCGGTCCCAGCGACAGTTCGCTCTTGTAGCACATCGGACGGATGTAGACGCCTTCGCGGAATCCGCTTTTGCGTACCACTTCGACGCAGATCTCTTCGATTTTCGCCGCGTCCTCGGGCACTTCCATGCACAGCACGTTGAAGTTGCGTACCATGCGGTCCACGTGTTCCTTCAAACGAAATATGAGGATGTTGTTCGCCTCTTGAACGTAATATCCGCGAATTCCCTCGAACAATCCCGTGCCGTAATTGAGGGCATGGGTCATGATGCTGACTTTCGCGTCCTCGGTGGGAACATAAGCACCGTTGAAATACGCGAATGCCCCAGGAATCATCTGTGCCATCGAACAATCTCCCTTCTGCCGCGAAATGCGCAAATGCCGTACCGCGCCGAAGCCACTCGGCGGTTGAAATGGGATTATACCCAACGCGCGCGCATTGTGCCAACTAGTGTCAAACTGCAGAAATTCACGCTATTTGGAGTGCGGCGGCTTGACGCCGCTTTCACTCACCCACAATTGTTTCTCCACGTCTTTTGCGTCATATACGGTGAAAGCGGCGTCAAGCCGCCGCACTCCAAAATGGAGGTTGTTTCTGCAAGTAGACACTAGCAGGATAAAGGAATTCAGGAGTCAGAATTCCGACTGCCTTTTTTAGGTTCTGTGCCAAGGCAGCGCTAGATAGATGAGAGCCTTGCGAAACATATCCTAAAGATCTCGGGGGAAGCCATAATTCCAATTGGAGTATAATGGCGAAATGGAGGAGCGGGCTGCGATACGGGTGGGACCGGCCGGTTGGTCGTATGACGACTGGAAGGGGATCGTGTATCCGGCGGACCTGCGGCGCGGCGAGCATCAGGCGGCGTTTCTGGCGCGGATGTTCGATGCCATCGAAGTCAACGCAACGTTTTACCGCCCGCCCGAGGCGCGTCATTGCGTGTCGTGGGTCCGGCACGTGGCGGGGAACCCGCGATTCAAATTTACCGCGAAACTCTGGGAGCGCTTCACGCATAAGCGCGATCCCGAACCGACGGTGGACGACGTGCGAATCGTCCGCGAAGGTTTGGCACCGCTCGTGGCCGAGGGGTGCTTCGGTGCGCTGCTGATCCAGTTCCCCTGGAGCTTCAAACGCACGCCCGAGAATCGCGCATGGCTCGCGCGGGTTGTCGAATGGTTCGATGGATTGCCGCTCGCGGTCGAGTTCCGGCACGATTCGTGGGATCGCGACGAGGTGTACAACGGGTTTCATGCGCGAAACGTCGCGTTCTGCAACATCGATCAACCGGTCCTCAACGGTTCGCTCGCGCCGACGCAACACGTCACCGCGCCATTGGCATACGTCCGTTTCCACGGACGCAACGAAGCGAATTGGTTTCGTGAAGACGCGGGCCGCAACGCGCGATACGATTATCTCTATTCGCAAACCGAACTGAGGCCGTGGATCGAGAAGATCGAATCCATGAGCAAGAAGGTCAACGAAATATACGTCATCACCAACAACCATTACCGCGGCCAAGCCGTCGTCAACGCCCTCGAACTCCAACACGACCTCGGCGTCAAAGACGTAGTCATCCCGCGCCACCTGATCGACGAATATCCGCGCCTGAAACAACTGTTCGGGCGCGTTGACATTGCGGTCGAAGGCGCGTAGGCTTTGGAATCGAGAAACCGAACATAGACGAGTTCTTGGAGATTTCCCGATGTACTCCGATTCCGAGCTTGAAGAATTGTGGCGAATCAAAGACGAAAACGCCGAAAAAGATGGCGGCGACATTCGGATAATGGCCAATGCGTTGCGAGAAGAACAGATCAACGGTGGCCGGACGGTGGTTTCGTTTGACTCTTCAACGGAGCAGCCGCCTGAGAGGTTCCCGGTGTTCCACGTCCAACCCGGCGCACATCCGATCAACATCGAGGACGTGCGCAAGTTGGAAGACGAGGAATGAGTGCCGGACTGCTCGATGTGAATGTGCTGACAACCTGATGCCATCCGTTTCCTTGTGGCTATATCGCGCGCAATCTGTATAATGGTTACTGGTCGCGGGCTGCGTTCCGCGCACAAATCGGAGGAGACGAACATGACACGCGCACTGATCGTTACGCTTCTATGCTTGTTCTCGGCGCTGTTCAACGCCTATGCCGCACAGCCTGCGGATGACCTGCGGGCCGCCTTCGCGCATCCGCCCGATTCCGCGAGGCCGTGGGTATACTGGTTCTGGCTCAACGGCAATATTACGAAGGTGGGGATTACCGCCGACCTTGAAGCGATGAAACGCGTCGGGATTGGCGGCGTGCTCATCATGGAAGTCGATCAGGGCATCCCCGTCGGCCCGGTCGATTTCATGAGCGATCAATGGCGCGAAATGTTTAGCCACGTCGTTTCCGAGGCAAATCGCCTCGGTCTCGAAGTCAACATGAACGACGACGCGGGTTGGAACGGCAGCGGCGGGCCGTGGATCAAACCCGAGGAATCGATGCAGAAAGTCGTCTTCTCCGAGACCAGCGTCGAAGGCCCGAAGCCTTTCGAGGACGTACTGCCGCAACCCGCCGCCGTCGCCAATTATTACCAGGACATTGCCGTGCAGGCGTTTCCGACACCGGGCGCGTTCCGCATCGACAATATCCAGGCCAAAGCCTGCTATCAAACCGGGTTTATCCTGCCCGGCCCCATCGGCGACACGCCACCGGACGCCGCCATCGCTCCAGAGAAACTCGTCGATCTCACCGCGAAGATGGACAAGGACGGCCGGCTCGCGTGGGATGTCCCGGCGGGCCAATGGACGATCATGCGGATCGGCCACACGTCGACGGGCGCGCTGAATCAGCCTTCGCCGAAATCGGGCCAAGGCCTCGAATGCGACAAGCTCAGCAAGGAAGGAATGGATGCGCAGTTCAATGGCATGATGAAAAAGCTGATCGACGACGCCGGTCCTCTCGCCGGGAAATCGCTCGTTGCGACGCATATCGATAGTTGGGAAAACGGTTCGCAGAACTGGACTGCCCGCATGCGCGACGAGTTCAAGACGCGCCGCGGCTATGACATGATGCCATTCCTGCCGGTCATGTCGGGCCGGGTCGTCGGCAGCCTCGAAACGTCGGAACGTTTTCTCTGGGATCTTCGTCAGACCGTTTCCGACCTCGTCGTCGAGAACTACGCCGGGCGTTTGCAGGAACTTGCACAGCAGCATGGTATGCGGCTCACAATCGAAGCCTATGGCGGCCCATGCGACGACATGCCCTACGCGGGCCGCGCAGACGAACCCATGAGCGAATTCTGGGTCGGCGGCGGCGCACTCGGCACCTGCAAGGAAATGGCGTCGTCGGCTCACACCTATGGCAAGCGCATCCTCGGCGCCGAATCGTGTACCGCCGACGACAGCGAGCGCTGGCAACAGCATCCGGCCACGCTGAAGCTGCTCGGCGACCGCGCCTTCTGTCTCGGCGTGAACCGCTTCGTGTTTCACCGGTACGCGTTGCAACCGTGGCGCGACCGGCGTCCCGGGATGACTATGGGCCCGTGGGGCGTGCATTACGAGCGCACGCAAACGTGGTGGGACATGTCGCCGGCGTGGCACGAATACCTCGCCCGCTGCCAGCACATGTTGCGCCAAGGACTCTTCGTCGCCGATATCTGCTATCTCCAATCCGAAGCGGCGCCGCAGGGCTATCAGGAACATCAGCGCAACGGTTATGACTTCGACAACTGCGGTGTCGACGCCGCGGTCACGCGCATGTCTGTGCGCGACGGGCGCATCGTGCTGCCCGACTGCATGAGTTATCGGCTGCTCGCCTTGACGGATGTGCGCGTGATGACGCCCCGCCTCATGCACAAGATCAAGGAGTTGGTCGAAGCGGGCGCAACCGTCGTCGGGCCGAAGCCGCTGAAATCGCCGAGTCTGTCGGGCTATCCGAAGTGCGACGAGGTCGTAAAACGACTCGCCGACGAAGTGTGGGGCGATTGCGACGGTGGCGCGGTCAAGGAACACGCATTCGGCAAGGGCCGCATCGTTTGGGGGATTACGCCGGAAGAGATCCTTGCCAAATCCGGCGTCAAGCCCGATTTCGGCAGTTGGGTGCGCTTGGACTACATTCATCGCGTCGTGGATGACGCCGACATCTATTTCGTGGCGAATCCACGAACACAGCAAGTCACAACGGCCTGCGCGTTCCGCGTGACAGGCAAGTTTCCAACATTGTGGTGGCCCGACACCGGACGTATCGAACCAGCCACCGTATACGCCGAGAAAGATGGCCTCACCAATGTCGTGTTACCGCTCGGACCCAGCGCATCCGTGTTCGTCGTCTTTTGCGAGAAGGCCGAAGGCGACTCAGTCGCCACCCTCATCCGAAATGGCGAGACGCTTCAGTCCGCCATCGAGACGGCCCCGAAGGTCGTTGTCGCGAAGGCCGTGTACGGCGTCTTGGACGATCCGCAACGGACCCGCGACGTGCGCGAAAAAGTCCAGGCCAAAGTCGATGCCGGCGAGTACAGTCTCAAGGTCGCACGGTTGGCCGATGGAGACGACCCGGCGTACTTGGCGCTCAAAACGCTCAACATCGAGTACATGGCCGGCGGCAAGACCTTCACCGTGACAGGTAACGACAACGACATAGTCCACCTGACCGCCGACAGCACGCAAATTGTCGTCGACAAGGCCACATACGGCGTCGTCGGCGACGAGAAACGGACGCGCGACGTGCGCGATAAACTCCAGCACCTGCTCGATACCGGCGAATCGAGTTTCCTCGTCACGGCCATGGCGCAGGGAGACGACCCCGCTGTGAACGTCGTGAAAACGCTCAACCTCGAATACACCGTCGATGGCAAACATCTCTCGACCACCGGCAACGACGGTACCACGATTATCCTGTTCGAGTCGCCCGGCAGCAGCAGCGTGGCCGATTTGCAGTGCGACGCCGACAGACAACCCATCATCGAAGCGCGCCAGGCCGGTCAATACGAGGCGAAAACCGTGTCAGGACGCACGCTCCGCGCCGAGGCGCCGGAACTGCCCAAGCCAGCCGAGTTGAGCGCCGGGTGGGAGGTAGGTTTCCCGCCCAATTGGGGCGCGCCTGAACAGGTGACGTTGGACAAATTGGCGTCGCTGAGCGAACATGCGGATCCAGGCGTGAAGTACTTCTCCGGCGTAGCAACGTATACGAAGACGTTTGACGTCCCTGCCGAGTTGTTCGCCAAGAACCGCCGCGTGTATTTGGATCTCGGCAACGTTCAAGTGATGGCGCAAGTGAAGTTGAACGGCAAAGACCTCGGCACGCTGTGGAAAGCACCGTTCCGGTTGGACGTCACGGACCTGTTGAAACCAAGCGGGAACGCTATTGAAGTGAAGGTGGCCAACCTCTGGATTAACCGCATGATCGGCGACGAGCAGTTGCCCGACGACAGCCAGCGAAATCCCGAAGGCACGCTCAAAGAATGGCCGCAATGGCTCGACGGCGATCTGCCAAGCCCGACGGGCCGTTTCACGTTTACGACATGGCGGCTCTGGAAAAAAGACGCGCCTCTCCGCCAATCCGGCCTGATCGGCCCAGTAACCCTTCAGCCAGCGGAGATCCTTGCACTCAAGTAACCCTAAATTCAGATATCTTATCCCGACGGCGATTTGACGGTTTTTTTCGGAAACGGCTTTGGCGCTTTTTGGGGTTTGGGGTTTGGCAAAACCAA
>CAIYET010000881.1 GCA_903925285.1 Candidatus Hydrogenedentota bacterium
GAAGCCGGGTCTCCATTGCGTCTTCTGATCCACCCATAATGTGATCACGCCGGGCTTGTCAGCCTTGGCTGTCACCTGCGCCTTGCCGTCAACAAACGTTAAAGTCCCCTTGGCGATCTCCTCCTTGCCGACTTTAACGCTATAGCCAGGAGTGGGCGGTGGTTCGCCAGGCTTAATGCCTGAGAGGGTGATGTTCCAGGTCACGGACTCGCCTGTTGCATAGCTGCCATCGGCATGATCCGGCGAAATTTGGAGATTGATATTAGAGTTCGGTTTAGACTGTTCTGCGCCCATGCCCGAGCATGTTGTGAGGAGCAATACAGCCGCAAGGGTCAGCATCATGTTTTGTTTCATGGAAATCTCTTTTAACGTATTGGCGTGCCAACGATGAGCAACTGGCCGGCATAGAACCAGGTGCCCTCGGGAATACTTTTGACCGTGAATGTGACCGTGTGTTCGCCTGGCGGTTGAGCGGGCAGATACCAGAAACGCGCGTATTTGTGGATCTTTTCCGTTTGAATGCGCTGCATGATCACGGGTTTGCCGCCGTCGACCACAGCCTCCACCACGCACGGTTCGCCGTAGGGGATATCGCTCATCCCCACGGTGGTGCCGTTCCACTTCATCGTGATGGTCGTCCCGGCGCGGTCGCACTTCACAGCTCCGCGCAACATGGCATGTGTACGGCCCCGATCATCGATGTAGATTGAGTCCTTCGTTGTATCGACCGGCGTCCAGCCTGCACTAAACACGGCGTTGGTAATGGGCACGAGTGAGGCAACCTCCCAATTGGCGACTTCCAGCGGCACGGGCAACGTGTGAGGCTGAGCAGTCCCTGTCTTCTCCATCTTCAGCATCGAGCGGGCGATGATTTCGCAGTAGAGGTTGTGTCCGGCATCGCCTGGATGACATCCGTCTTTTGAGAAAATAAGTTTGTCCGACACGGGTGCGTCTGCTTTGAAGATCAGCGATCCCGCCTTTTCGCGTTGCGCGACTTCCACTCCAAGATCAATGGTCGGAATGCCGTAGGCGTTGGCCACAGTCTCCATGACCCGCCCGAAGGCAGGCTGGCGTCCCGACTGTACATCCTTGAGCATCCACTGGCAGATGGTATAGACGAAACAGATATCGGTCTTCGGCTGCTCGTTCCAGATATGTCTCACAACGCCCTCCACAGACTTGGCCTCATAGCCCCCGCCGCCATTGACGCGGCATTCGAGGAAGACCAGATCCGGTTTCTGAGCAAGCACATCGCCCTGCAAACGGCATGCGCTATAGTCGGAGCCCGTACCTGAAATCGCCGCGTTGATCTCGATGATTTCCGCCTTGGGGTACTGGGTCTTGAACCATGCCATCGTCTTGGGCCTCCATCCTGCCGCCGCTGTGATGCTGCCGCCGAGGTACGCGATGCGCACCGGCTCGCCAGCCTTCAATTTCGCGAATACATTCGGTAGCCCGTCGCGCGCACGGAACTCTTCCGCTACGTTGACGTCATGACTATAGGGCGCTGCAAAAAGCATCGTCGCGCCTAACACCAACCCTGCTATCATTGCTTTCATCGTATTCCTCACCTATAACTTGAGCGTTAAGAGTTGGGCGTTGAGCGTTAAGCGTTCCAACTTTTACCTGTCCGCCGTCTTGTCCACCGTAGCCGTATTCGCGAAGGTGGAAGCCGTATTCGCGGAGGTGGAACTCTCAACGTTTAACGTTAAACTCTTAATTTAAGAAGTTACTCCTTCGTTTGTTCCCGCATGGCTGGCGGTGCGCTTACCTAATAATTTCTCTGGAATATTGGAATGGTGGAATGTTGGGAAGGC
>CAIYET010000882.1 GCA_903925285.1 Candidatus Hydrogenedentota bacterium
CGAAAGTCATCGGCGTCTCCGGATACATGTCCGAGGCACGGCGTGATGAGGACCACGTACCCATGCACGCCTTTATTGGAAAACCGTTTCGGATGAAATCAATCCTAGACCAGATCGCCGCATTCCTCGCATGACGCGTATGCCGCAAGAACAAGCGCTCGAAAGGGTGGCGCGGATCGACGCCGTACTGGCGTCGGTGGAATCGCTGTTGGCCTCGTGCCGTCTGTGCGGTCACGCGTGCGGCGTGGACCGCATGGCCGGCAAATCCGGATTTTGTCGAACGCCGACCGAACCGGCCGGTCACGCGTACGTGTCGTCGCACACGCTGCATTTTGGCGAAGAGCCGATGCTGACGGGACGCGGCGGTTCGGGAACGGTTTTCTTCACGCACTGCAATCTGCGTTGCGTGTTCTGCCAGAACCATCAAATCAGCCAGAGCGGGATTGGGGAGGCGGTCGCGCCGGACGAATTGGCGGGCATGTTCATAGCGCTGCAACATGAGGGCGCGGAGAATATCAATCTCGTCACGCCGACGCATTACATCCATCCGATTCTCGTAGGACTGCGGCGGGCGTACGAGACCGGCCTCGCGCTGCCCGTGGTCTACAATACGAACGGTTATGACGGCATCGAACTGCTGCGGCTACTCGAGGGCATCGTGGATATCTACTTGCCCGACGTAAAGTACATGGAGGAGTCGCCTGCCCGCCAGTATTCGCAAGCCCCCGATTATCCCGCCGTCGCGAAGGCAACGATCCTCGAAATGTATCGCCAAGTTGGACCGGTCGCGATCGTGGACGGCGTCGCGCGAAAAGGGATCATCATCCGCCACCTGATTTTGCCCAACGGTCATGCAGGCAGCTATGACCTGATTCTGTGGCTGCGCGACGCGGGGTTGCAGGAGGTCACGTTGGGTTTGATGAGCCAATACTCGCCGCAACATCGCGCGGGGACGTATCCCGAACTTGACGCCCGGATTGGTGCGCGCGAATACGCGGAAATCGTCCGCTATGCCCTCGATCAGGGATTCGAGCACGTGCTGGCCCAAGGTTTCGACAGCGCGGATGTCTATCTGCCGGATTTCGGACGCGACCAACCGTTCGAGAAGGAAGGCTCCAGGCTTCAGGCTTCAGGAAGTCAGGCTACTCCTCGCTACCTGAAGCCTGAAGCCTGAAGTCTGAAGCCTGACGGCGTTGTAAAGAAAACCGCGAATCTTGACAAAAGCCGGACGCCGTGACATACTGTTAATGGTGAATTGTAATGATTACTGCGATTGGACAGACATCGGCTGGAAGTGCGAACCTGCTGCCATTGGGTGCATCCACGGGCACGGGGACCGATTTATCGCTCACGCCGCTGGGCGCGACTGCCTCGGCGGATGCGAATGGTACTGGTCTGCTCAGACGTCCGCAGCAAGACGTATTACAGGTGGGGTTCGGCCAAGGAACCGTTTCGGTGCCGGGCGCAGCCGTGCGTACCATCAACAAGAATATTCAAGGCGTCAAACGCCTGACCACTCGCGACGCCGCAAAGCCCAGAAAAGCATCCAGTCGACAGACACAACAGTCTACAGTCAAGGAGACGATTGGAGTCGGTGCGACGATGAATCGTTCGGTCCGCGCGACCGGCGAAAAGGCGCCGTCAGATACCACAACCGCCACGCTGACGGTCAACGGCCAGTCCGTATCATACGTTGCCAGCGCCCGGCAGAGCCTCCCCGACACATCGGCCAGCGCGACACGCCTAAACATCCTCGTTTAGCGCCACGTTCTTGAGTCAGTAGTATCTACTTGCAGAAACAACCTCCTTTTTGGAGTGCGGCGGCTTGACGCCGCTTTCACTTATGAG
>CAIYET010000883.1 GCA_903925285.1 Candidatus Hydrogenedentota bacterium
CAGGAAATCGAGTACGGGCGGAATAACGTCAAGGTCTACACGCTGGCGATGATTGCCGAACGATTGGGCGTGTCGCTGCCGGAATTGCTCGATTTTGCGCCGGATGATGGGAAGAAGGCGAAGAAGCGGGTGTCACGGGCACCCGGACGATAGATCATTTCTTGAAGGAAATGCTTTGATGCACGGATGTTTGAAGCGTGAAGTATGTATTATAGCAGGTTTGGAACGTGTCCCCAATGAACTTGCTGACAATCTCCGATGAGATCCGCTGCTTACTTCGTGTCCCGGTTCACGTCATGATCGTATGCTTGAAGATGTGCATAGTATTTGGTCGTCACGTTGACATCCGAATGCCCCAACCATTCGGCAATCTTGTAGATCGACACGTTATTCTGTGCAAGCAGACTTCCAAACGTGTGGCGCAATTTGTGAGGTGTGATGCTCCGTGGTATTTCGGCTTCATCCAATAGAGAATAATAAGGCGTCTTCTGTGACGCACAGAAATTGAAACGTTTCAGATTTGGGCTATTTGGATTGTTGTAGATATACCCTTTCGGTTGTCGATACGGCGTTAGGATCCGAGCAAGATCATCACGTAGAGGAATCGTTCGTTCGTCGGTATCCTTGATCAAGAACTTCTGGATACCTTCATCGTGGTCGGCGTCCTTGTTGCGAACATGAAGCAGCTTGTTCTCGAAGTCAATCTCTTCCCATCGTTGATTGGCCGCTTCCGTGGGACGCAATCCGGCAAGCACACACAAGGCAATGAAGATGTACGTAGGTTCACTCTTGGCTTTAGCAACTTTCAGTAATGTCTCCCTTTGTGTCAACGTTAGGAACTGAACAGCGGAACTCTTCTTTTGTCTTCTCTTGAATTGGTCGGTGCGGAACACATTTTCGCCCTGGTATCTGCAAACTCGAAAAGCCGCTGAAATGATACTAGCCATCTGCTTTATATAGCCAGAACAGGTGGAATCGGAAATGCCTTCTGCCTCACACATTTTGACGAAGCGTGTGACATGCTTCGGAGTGAGTTCCTGGATTCGATCTATATCGACAAGCTTGCGGAACTTTTTCCAAACGCTGCGGTAGCTTGTGATGGTGTTCTGCCGATGGTTTACTTTGAGCCATTCCTCTGTCTTTACCCACATGTCTTCGAGACGAGGGTTAGTTCGGTTCAGGTCCGATAACTGTTTGTCTCGTTCTTTGACATCGTCAAGCCAGACATCGATTTCCTCATTGTCACGCTGGAATTGTCTTTCCTTTTCAATGGCTACATCGATTGGGACATTCGGAGGAGATATCTCTGCCTCAAGACGTTCCTCCCGCGTTAATTGCGGCCTCACCTTGCTGAGTGTGAAGGGAGTCGGGTGTCTGAACACACGTTCAATCAGTGCCTCTTCTTTCACCCTTTTGAGATGTTGGTCTGCGAGAATGTGGGCTTCCTGTTCGTCTGTGGTCTGTAGACAAACTCCGACTACCTTGTTTTTTCCGGCTCGATTCACATTGTAATAGAGATAGTAGACGCCCTTCTTGCCTCGCGGCACGATCTTGCCTTCTCCGTACTTCCTCTTCCTTGTTCGCATGCCCTTTCCTCTCTAGTCCAGCTTTAGCCACTTGTTAAAATTATCTTCGTAACACATTTTAACACGCTGGATTGTAGAAGTCAAGAGAATTCTGTAACTTATTGGATAACAGTAACTTACAAGATACTACGAAAAACGCATAGTCTGTAGAAAATTACATCCTCTATATATATAGCCCAAGGCATGGCAGTCCGGAGCGGTGTGTTTTGGTGGGGAAGCTGCTGGGGAATAAGGGGTTGCGTGGGGTGGAGCGGCTGCACGAGAGGTTATGGATAGGTGAAATTCACCACAGAGACACCGAGACGCTGAGGGCTGCGATTGAGGGTCAACTTTCGCGAAACGAGGGTGATTTAACTGACAATCACCCCTATTATTTCGCGCTAAAAGCAGTATGGGCAATTAACTGACGGGGGCGTTGCGCGCGAATTATCCCCGTGGCACCTGTGGGCGCTCAAGGAGCTCCGCACGCAACGCGGGCTGTCGCGGTACTTCACAATGACTAGAATCGAATTCCCAAGAGGCAGCCGTCAAGCCGGTCAGTGAGAGTAGCGCGCATGATCGATGAATCCCGCATGTCCAGGCCCGCCATGACATTTCCATCAGGAATGTCGTCGGTGTTCATCATGCAGATGTACTGAAAACCGAGTCTCTCCGATTCTGCCTTGGCCCGTGCCCACGCTCCAGCCTTCTGGCGCTCGTCCACGCCGTCAAACATCCGACTATCATGCAACAGCAACCCCGGATGCTGGGCCTGGTCAACCCATATCTGTGCCAATGTGAGGTCATAGCAGAAGACCTTCATCTTCTCGATGCCACCGGCCCCGCTACTCCGAATATCGACATCAAACAGGTAACCGTTCTCGCCCACATCGACAATGAGATTGCCCGGCGCATCATAGAGCGCCTCCGAGTTCGCGTTGAACAACGAAATGGCTTTCTCCTTGGCCGATGAGCGGTCGTCCAAATCGCGTCGAGTCGTCTGACGCAAGGTCTCGAACTCTATCTTGAGTTGACTGCGCCCCTCATTGAGATCTTTGAGTTGCTGGATCCGCCGACGGACCTCCGCCAGCTTCCCCTGTGCGCCTTGCCGGAGAGCCTGGAGCCCGTTGTATTCAGCCAAGGCGCCGTGTGTTTCGAGTATTCGCATGAGAGAAGCCCGCTGTTCGTCAAGGTCGGCAATTTGCCGCTTCCGATTCGTAACGTCCCGTTGCAGCCGTTCGACCTCTGAGGACAGAAACTCGCGGCGCCCCTTCACCAAAGCGTGATGGAACTGCTTTACGTCATCGAGCCGCTTTTTCACAAGCCCTGGCAAAACCACCCCTGCCTCCTGGTAGGTATCTTCCAGGGTCTTGCCGACGCGCTCGGTATCAGCGGCTCCGGTCTCCCCAGCCATGCTGCGATGGTAGTGTTCCAGAAGCCGCCCTTCCGTTACGTTCTGGTTTGCGAGTTCGTGAATTTGCTGAGTCAGCGCTGACGCCTGTTCTTCGATGCTTTCGTACTCTGGGTGAACCTTGAAAGCTCGCAGGTTGTTTTCGGTGCGCTGGGTTGCCTGCTCCAAGCGCACGCGCTCGGCTTCCAGCTCACCCAGCGATCCGGGTGCCATCTGTGCAACCCCTGCTTCAGAGGCCTTCTTGTAAGCTTCTAGCAGGTTCTTCTTTTCGCGGAGCAACTGCCACTGGCGGGCGTAGTCCCAGCCGAGTCCAAGCAAGAACGAGTTGGAAATTTGCTCTTCGCCGGTTTTTGCGTGCCGGTGGTGCCGAAAGGGCGACGCAAATGCCTCACGTCCGCTACGGGCGAAAAACGGGAACAGGCTTCGGAATCCCGGCGCGAAAGGCTGCGGCTTCTCGTCGAGCGGCAGGCCGAACATAGCTACTCCCAGACTCCGAGCCCATTCCGTGGATTTCATCTGCCGGCTTCCACCTGGAATAGGCAACTGCAATTCGCGTGGAACGAACGAAGCGTTTCCGTCCAGTTCAACCTTACTCGGATGGTCCAACCCCCGCGTCACCGACAGATCCTCGCCGCCGATCCGTAGGTCAAGCGTGAACCGCCAGTCATGAAGCTCTTTCTTCTTTAGGCTTGTTCCTGGGTTTCCACCTAGACAGAAATGAATGATCTCAACGAGCAGCGATTTTCCTGCACCATTGCGCGAGTCCTTGGGGCTCGACTTGTCCGTCTTGTCGGCCAGCACAACGTTGAAACCTGGCTGGAACTTCACAGAGCGGAACGTCGCCTTGTTTGCTCTGACACATCTGATCATGGAGCGGCCCTCCGGATGATGCCGCCGTCCAATTCGACAAGGCCCATCATGTAGAGGAAGTCCAGTCCGAGAATCAACCGCTCAAATGTTGCGACCTGCGGCACATCGCGCATCTCGTCCCAGAGTTGCGTCACAGTTTTCGACGTCTTCAGTCGTTCCAGAACCAACGCGCCAGTGCCTAGCAGAGAGTCCAGCGGATTGATGTGTTTCGTCGGGAGGATCACGGCTCGAAGACCTCGCACTTCTGAAAGAGGTAACACAAGACCGCTAATCCGGCGGCTTGGCGCTCGATTTTCGAACTACCGGAACTGGCAAAATCGTAGAGCGTTTCAAACAGCGCATCGCCGCTGATCTCGCGATCGAGGCTCTCGTTGTAACGCTTGACAAAACCGGCCTTCAGGCCTTCTGGAAACTGGGGATGCAGCCGGGCAACGCCTTGGATAAAGGCTTCGACTTCGTTGAACATGCTGAGGCCAAGCTGGAGCTTTCGGAGAAGATTGTCGCTCAAATTGTTCTTTCGCATCTTCTCTGCTGGCGCCGTCGGGATGAAGCCCTCGTTTGGTTGTGTGGGCGGGCTCAAGAGCACGTTACAAACAACCTCCAGTTCAGCAAAGCCGATACCCGGCATTGCCTGCTCCAGTCGGCTCACTACCCACGCCTCGTGTTCACGCTTCCATGCGAGCAGTGTCTCCCTTGGAAAGGTCTTTTTCTGCTTGTCGATCTCATCGTGGTGATCGCCGCAAAGCAGGATGAGATTCTCGTAGGCATTCAGTTCTTGGACAGTGAGTGAGGGATCTGATCGAGGGGAGTTGGCACTTGGGGAAAAATCGTTGATGTGGGCAATCTTGCCCACTACCGCGTGTGGATCGTTCTCCGTTGCCGGTCTTATCAGGAGCTTCCGGCATTGCGGATGGGAACAGCGAGCCCCCGCCTGGCCCCAGAGCAACTCGAGGTCGCGGTGTTTATAGCTTCTCGTCGGTTTTTGACTTGACACTTCCTCAGTCGCCTTATTGGTTTCTGGATATTCTGACAGTTTTGAATCTATGCTTCAAGGGAAATCTTAACCGACGTCAATACGCGTGTGGGGGCGAATGCCCTTATCTCCGCGTGAGAAAAGAGACAGGGACAGGTTGTCGGGGCGTGGAAGGCTAACTCTCGACATAGGCTACCGACGGGTGCGCCGCCGTTCATCTTCCATGTATCAGATCTCTTCGCCGTCGATTACTTTGGCGGCCATCATGCCGAGTGTGGCTACTACGAAGAGTAGGGCTGCGAAGCGTTCGTCTTTGGTTAGGCCTTGTTTGTAGCGGTAGTAGATTTGTTGGGCGATGACGGCTAGTTTGAAGAGTCCGAAGATGTAGTAGAATTGGAGATTGGTAATATCGCGGTTGGTGCATTTGGCGTATTCTTCGGCGATTTCGCGGCGGGTCATGCAGCCGGGTTCGCGGGTCAGGAAACATGGCACGATGCCGAGCGATGGGTCTTTGGGTTCGGTCCAGTAGCTGAGTGCGACGCCTAGTTCCATGAGGGGATCGCCGATGGTGGACATCTCCCAATCGAGTACGCCGATGATCCGGGTGAGGTCGTCGGGGTCGAGCACGATGTTGTCGAATTTGTAGTCGTTGTGGATGAACACCGCGCCGGTGTCGGCGGGACAGTTTTCTTTCATGTAGGCGGCGGTTTGCTCGATTGCGGGGATTTCGTCGGTTTGCGAGCCGTGGTAGCGGGCGATCCAGCCGTCTACTTGGCGTTGGACGAATGAGCCTTCTTTGCGCATGTCGGCGAGGCCGGCTGCTTGGTAGTCGACGGCGTGCAGATGTACCAGGTTCTCGACGAGTGAAACGCAGCAGCGGCGCGCGAGTTCGGGTGCGCATGTGAACCCTTCGGGTTTCTTGCCGCGTAGGATGACGCCTTTGATGCGTTCCATGACGTAGAATGGCGCGCCGATTATTTCGGGGTCGGTGCAGTAGGCGAGTGGGCGCGGGGCGGGCGGGTACACGGGATGCAGCGCGCTCAGGATGCGGAATTCGCGGCCCATGTCGTGGGCGGATTTCACTTTGCTGCCGGCGGGTGGACGCCGTAATACGAGGGCGCGGTTGCCGGCGCGGATTAGGTAGGTCAGGTTCGAGAATCCGCTGGGGAATTGTTGGATTGTCAGGGGGGCGTCGATGTCTGGGATGTTGTCTTTGAGATAGGTTGCGAGTTTGGCGTGGTCGAGTTCTTCGCCGGGTCGGACTGGTCTGGGTTCATCGAGGAGCTGTTTCATACTTGGCTCTCTTATGTGCGACGTGGACTTGGTGGACGATGTGGACGTTGTGGACTTTTTCTATGTGCGCGTTTGGGCGTACCGTTTCAGGATACG
>CAIYET010000884.1 GCA_903925285.1 Candidatus Hydrogenedentota bacterium
CAGTTTATTTGCCAGCAGATTCGCCTGCGTTCCCTTGCCGCTGCCTGGAGGACCATAGAGAATGATCACCATCTTTTTCATGGCTTTAGTTTACCATGTGTACGGGCGCGCGCACAGGTTGCACGGAGTTATTCACATCATTTGAGTAAACTCAACAAGTAAGTGCAACACTTCGGTAAAATACGAAGTGTATGAACTACCAACAAATTTCGGTCGAGGAGCGGGAAAAGATACAGGAAATGCTGTGGGCGAAGAAGTCGTTTCGGGCAATCGCCAGGGAGTTGGGTCGTTCCCCCTCTTCCATTTCCCGTGAAGTGCAGCGTGTCCTCCCCGCAGAAACCCGTCACTACAGCCCGCGGCTCGCCCAGGCCCGGGCACTCGAATACCGGACACACCGCGGACGGAAGGATCGTCTGAAGAACGATCGGCTGCGGGACTACGTCATCTCCCACCTCAAGTTCGGTTGGTCGCCGGAACAGATCGCGGCAACTGCAAAAGAGACGGTCGGCGTTTCCATTTCGCATGAAGCCATCTACCAGTTCGTGTACGCGAGGGTGAGCAAGGCATCCAATCTCATTTACGGGCATCAGGAAGATCTGCGTCCATTTCTCCCCCGGCATCGGCGGCAGCGGATGAAGAAAGGGATGCGCAAACCGTACCGCATCGACAAGGGTCCGCTGCCATCAATCGAATTGCGCCCAACGGAAGTTGCGGAGCGCATCTACGTTGGCCACTGGGAAGACGATTCCATGGTGCATTCGGTCTACAGTGCCGTGCGGCTCCGCACCGCGAACGAGCGCGTGAGCGGCGTGGTCTTCATCGACAAGGCGCACGAACGCACGATGGCGGAAGCAAACCGCATCACGCTCGAACGGTTTTCACGATTGCCGCCCCATGCCCGCCTGACGCTCACGCGTGACCGCGGCAGCGAGAATTGGGGCTACGAAGAACTGCAGCGCAAGCTTGGCATCGATGTATTTTTTGCCCACGCCTACTCCTCCTGGGAGCGCGGATCAAACGAGAACACCAATGGCCTCATCCGCAGGTTTTTCCCGAAAGACACCAACTTCCACCGCGTTACCGATGCCGAGATACGCATGGTCGAGTATCTCCTCAATACCCGGCCACGGAAACGCCTTGGCTGGAAGACCCCGTATCAGGTATTCTATGAACTAACCGGTGTTGCACTTGAAAGTTGAATGTACCGTTTCAATACTTGACGAAATATCATTTTATATGTTATTCTTTTTTAAGGAGATTTTTATGAAATCAATCGTTGGCATCCTCTGTTGGGGTACGGTGGAAAACGACGGGAAATCCTATACTATGGATGCTGGTCTTACGACTATCCCCCTTGCGGAAGGATTTGACCCGCGACCGGCCGGAAGTCACGAACGATTTTGGCAGGGAGAAAAAATCGTCGGCTATCTGTGGTGGAAGAAAACCACTCGAGTAGCCGTACCGTTTGAAATCGTCGGCTATGCCCCAATCGGCCAGTAGTCACCGTCCCGTACAAAGAAGCGATATACTTGCTTCGGCCGTGCGGGACTTTTTATTTTTTATATCGCCCCAAACAACCGATCCAGCTTCCCCCGCAGCGACCCATCGAACTGCGTTTCATCATCCACGATGATCCGCACGCCGGCGACGAGCTCCGGATCGATTTTCTCCTCGATCGTGTCACCCTTTTTTATAAACGAGTGCAGCGATTCCTTTTGCGCGCGCCCAAGGGTCCGCGCGGTTTCAAGCGTCACGCGTCGCGCCCCCTCTTTCGCGCGCACGAGCTTTCCCGCTTCCTCGAGGATGCGCCGCAGGTGCGCCTCGTCGCCATTCTTGCGCA
>CAIYET010000885.1 GCA_903925285.1 Candidatus Hydrogenedentota bacterium
CTGCGCGAGGAGATCGGCGCGGATATCTCCACGGTCTCGAAGCATCTTTCGGTACTCAAGAATGCAGGCCTTGTCGAAGACGATAAGCGCGGTCTGCAGGTTTTCTATCGGCTCCGCGTGCCTTGTATTATGAACTTCTTCGGCTGTGTCGAGAACGTGCTTCAGGAAAATGCCCGGCGACATCAGGCGCTCGTCAACGAGTAACCATCCAGCCAAGAATCCGCATAGTCGAGATCGTGCGGTTTATGACGTCGTATTATTGGTAATTAACGCAAGTAACCAATAACTTGACAGGAAGGATAATTTGAGTATGGACTGGAAGAAAGAGTGGAAACCCTTGGCCGTATTCCTGGCCTGCTTCTACCTGCCCGTGGGCATTCCCCTGTTCGCAATGAGCTGTAATGTATGAAGTCTGATGCCACTGAAACTTGCTGCTCCGCCGAATGTGCTGCCCCTTCCAATGTCGCCGCTTTGCGACAAGAGAGAAAACCCATTCAGCTCTACCTGGCGCTTGGCGTCTTCGGGGTTATCGTCTGGTGGCTCATTTACCGCCAGCTCGCGCCCTTCGCTGACTGGTTTACCTATCGGCTCCTTTTTCTGTCCCACGGGACAAGGTTGGGATCTGCGGTATCGTTCTTTATATTTGAAGCTCCGAAGGTTTTGATGCTGCTGACTCTGGTAGTTTTCGGGGTTGGCATTGTAAGGTCGTTTTTCACGCCGGAACGCACCCGGCGCGTCTTAGCGGGACACCGGGAATCCGTGGGCAATATTTTGGCTGCCGCACTGGGAATCGTGACGCCATTTTGTTCTTGTTCGGCAGTTCCCTTGTTTATCGGGTTTGTCACGACGGGTGTTCCACTGGGCGTCACTTTCTCATTTCTTGTGTCCGCCCCCATGGTCAACGAAGTCGCGCTTGTCCTGTTGTTCGGCATGTTCGGATGGAAGGTTGCGGCGCTGTATTTGTGCTCCGGCTTGGGCATCGCGATCGTGTCCGGGTGGGTCATCGGCCGACTTCACATGGAAAAATATATCGAAGACTGGGTGACGACCGTGCACGTGGGTGACAGTGGCGGGCAAGTCGAGTCTGTGTCTTGGCCAGAGCGGTTTCGTTATGGTGGGGAGGCCGTCCGGGACATCGTTGGAAAGGTCTGGATCTACGTCGTGCTGGGCATCGCCGTTGGCGCAGGCATCCATGGTTACGTGCCGGAGGATTTCATGGCCTCCATCATGGGCAAGAGCGCGTGGTGGTCCGTGCCGCTAGCCGTTGTAATCGGCATTCCCATGTATTCCAACGCGGCGGGCATCATCCCCATTGTTCAGGCGCTTCTTGAGAAAGGCGCGGCTCTCGGCACGGTGTTGGCCTTCATGATGGCGGTCATCGCATTGTCGCTTCCAGAGATGATCATTTTGCGCAAGGTTTTGAAGCCCCAACTGATTGCCACATTCATCGGCGTTGTCGGCTTGGGGATTCTCTTTGTTGGATATCTTTTTAACTTCAGACCTCGTGCCAACCCCCGAAATGCAGCAACTAATTGAGTACGGAATCTTGACTTTTGCGCTATTACGTGGTATA
>CAIYET010000886.1 GCA_903925285.1 Candidatus Hydrogenedentota bacterium
CTACAGCCTAAAGCCTAACTCCTACATGTCAAGAAATCCATCGATTTCCGGCAACGCATGATAGATCACGTCGCCAGTGGCCTGCAAGCTGTCGGCACAGACCCGGTCGATGGTGTCGCGCGCCGTGTGCCACGTCTTGGCATGTTCCTGCGCTGTGGCGCCATAATTGAAGTCGATGATCTCGATCGCGGGAACGCCCGCGCGCCGGAACGGGATGTGATCGTCGTCGATGGGGTGCCCAAATGCCAGAAACGCGCGCTCATGTCCCACGCGTCGCGCGGTATCCCAAATCGTTTGCGTGAGCCACTCCGGCGCATCGCGGTCCTGCCGGATGTCAAGGTCGCAATCGCCTATCATATCCATATTGACCATCGCGTTGACTTTCGACAGTTCCCCACGTCCTCGCAGATAATCGACGAACGCGCGGCTGCCGTAAAGGCTGTTCGTTTTCGACCACTCGCCGAATGCCTCTTCGCCATCGAAGAAGCACAGCCACAACGTACGGCCCGTCCGCTTCGCGCCGATGACGCGCGCCATCTCGAGCATCCATGCCGTCGTCGAACCACCATCGTTCGCACCGACGAACGCAATATCGGGAAAATATTTCGTGTCGTAGTGATTGCCGACAATGATGATATCGTCGCTCGTGCCCTCGACCGCACCCACGATGTTGACCATCGACCGCTTGCCCATCGGCGTCGAGGCCTCGAACGCCTGTTCCCAAACGCGCAGGCCAGCCTTGCTCAATTCATCCTTGATGAATACGCGCAATTTCGCCAACGAGTCCGAACCGGCGGGACGCGGACCGAACGCGAGAACTTTGCGCAAGTCTTCATAGGCACGCTTACCGTCGAAAGGACTTTGATGTTCCAACGTCTTCGCGCTGACCGAAGGTTCCGTCCGCTCGCTGATGACGATCGCCGCAACCAGCACGACGAGGCCAAGGCATACCACCGCGATCGAGCCAATAACCGCCACCCGTTGAACAACACGGGGATCGTATCCCCCATGACGCTTAGGGATCGCGCGCGGCGGACGCGCACGATCACGGGAAGTCTTCTTATCCATAACGCATATGCTACAGACCGCCGCACGCAAGGTCAAACTTGCGAAGGAATTCTGTTTGCGGCAAGGGTTAATCGTTTCACGTTTTTCGTTGCAACTCTTGGCGTGCAATGATCTAAATCCGTGTTTTCCACTGAGGCCGAATTTTCTTGCGCATGGTACATTTTGTGTGAATTTGAAGCGACAACATGCGTTTCTTGTGCATAGGAGTGAGTGAAATGCGCTCAAAACTTGGTTTGATCGTTGTTGTGTTGGCCTTGTTCTCGGCTTCCGACGCGCTTGCAGCGAACAGCTATATGTCCCTGGTGCGAACCGCCTATCCCAGCATTTCAGGCACACGCCTGGACAGTTGCTCGTTCTGCCACACTAATCCACCAACGCGAAACGCGTACGGGGCCGCTTGGAAGAGCCATAGCAAGAGTTTCACGGGAATCGAGAGCTTGGATTCGGACGGAGATGGATTCACCAATATTTACGAAATCAATCACCTGACGTTTCCCGGCGACGCCAGCAACAAGCCGCCAACACAAGTGACGGTGCCGAACGTGGTCGGCCAAACGCAATCGGCGGCAACTTCCGCGCTCACAAGCGCGGGATTGACCGTTGGAACGATTACCCGGGCGTCGAGCAGCAGCGTACCCGCTGGAAGCGTGATTAGCCAGAACCCGGCGGCGGGGACGATCTCGAACAACGGGGCAACGGTCGCTCTCGTGATATCTCTGGGAATGGGACCAGCCTTGTCCGTCGAACCGACGAATGCGCATGTTTCGGAAGCCGCTGGGAGCACCTCCGTTGCCGTGCGCAACACTGGCGGAGGCGAAATGGTGTGGAACGCGCAAGTCACTGCCGGTAACGACTGGCTTTCGATACAATCGGGATCGTCCGGAACGAACAGCGGGACGGTTTTGTTGCAGGTCTCCGCCAATCCAGCCTCATCTCCGCGTATCGGCACGTTGCGTATTACAGCACCCGACGCCACCAACAGCCCTGTGGACGTTACAATATCGCAAGCCGCAACCATCGTCGGTGAAGGCGAGGGCGAAGGTGAAGGCGAGGGTGAAGGTGAAGGCGAAGGTGAAGGCGAAGGTGAAGGCGAAGGCGAAGGCGAAGGTGAAGGCGAAGGCGAAGGCGAGGGCGAAGGCGAGGGCGAAGGCGAAGGCGAGGGCGAAGGCGAAGGCGATTTTCTCATCGTCGCGCCGGTGGATGAATCCCTCTATAGGATCGATGCAAATGGCGCACCGGCTACGGTCTTTCTGGCCGTGAGCGGGCCGACCGATGTCGTACTTGTTACGTATTGGTTCGACGGCGAAGTTGCCGCCGAGTCAGACACGCCGCCGTTCGACGTGTCGATCGAGCTGGACCCGGCTCTGACGCCAGAAGGCACGCATGAGATCGATGCGACCGCGACGTTGAGCACGGGCAGTCAAGTGGCCGCGCATGCTCACATCGCGGTCGTCTATATCACTGTTCATGAGGATTCCGACACGAACGGGATTCCGGACAACCCGTTTGTGACGCTGCCAAACGATGGCGACACGTGGTCCATGACCGTCATTGCGGGTGAGACCGGCAATCCGGTCGTAACGGGCGTCACCCGGTTCAGTAACGAGGTCGGCAAATCGGGCGAAAGCCCCTATGCGGTACTCGCACTTCATCCGGACAACGATCTACTACGTACCGTGTACGTATCCGTACCCCGGGCGGTTCTCGGTGGGACGGCCAGCGGAGTGCTTGTCGTTCAAGCGGCCGACGATCTGGAAACGCTCTATGGCGCGACGCAGACTTCGTGCTTCCAACCGCAGCCGGTACAGTGGTCGCCTGTGGGCGGCGGCCTCTACATCGAAACCAGCGTCTTGACCACCAACGACAACGTCACTTTCGAGGAGATTGCCACGGAATCCGTCGCCGCGCACCCTGTACACATCAAACTCGACGGGCTCGAGCTGGAAGGCGAGGGGCCATACCGGTTCTTCAAACACCCGTCGTTCGTCGCAGCCGATCCAACGACTGGCGTGGCGATACGCTGCAAAGTCGGCGAGTGGTCGTTCGAGGATGTTGTGAATCTCACGACCACGGCTATTTCCATCGAGGCGGATCTGAAATCGTTGTCCGTAATTGCGCCGTACGTCGAAACAGCCAGTGAAGGCGAAGGCGAAGGCGAAGACGAAACCCACGCCGGTTGTTTTGGAGGAATGATCGACGGCCACAGCGGAAAGAACGGCGACCTGCTGTCACTGATGCTGACAGTAGCTCTGATCTTCCCTCTCGGATATCGGTTCAATTCACGCCGAAGAACGGATCACCCTGCGGCAAGCAGAGCCTTGACGGCAACCAAGGCAGCGGCGTAGTCGGGTTGATTCGTAATCTCTTCGATGTACTCGACGTACCGTATGATGCCGTCCGCGTCGAGGACGAATACGGCGCGGGCGTCCAATCGGAGTTCCTTGATGCAGACGCCGTACGCGATGC